>SKNP01000426.1 GCA_007120485.1 Nitriliruptoraceae bacterium | reverse complement strand
GGAGTGCCGGCGCCCACCGGGTTGCGTCGTGCGTGAGGTCAGCGTGCGCGGATCGCCGCCAGCAGATCGGCGGCGCGATCGAGCTCCTCCGTCATCTGCTCGTGCAGGAGCGGTTCCTCGACGCGCCCGACCAGCCCCTCGGAGAGCTCGCGCAGGTGGTGTTCGCCCTGCTTCAGCGCGTTGTCGGCGCCACCACGCCCGTCACCGGCTCGATCGATCGACCGGACGACGTGATCGATCCGGGACACGAGCGGTCGCTGGGTGCCGCGGTCGAGGCACTCTCCGTGAGGTCCCTCCACCCGTTCACGCAGGTCGGTGAGCCCATGCCGGGCCGATGCCAGCAGATCGCGGTCGGCGCTCTCCGCCGGGTCGCGGAACGCCCCTCGGCGCAACGCGTCCGCCTGTGCGTCTGACAGCTGGTTGTAGGCGAAGAGGGCCACCCCGTGCGCCCCGGCTTCGCGGACGGCATCGACCTGTTCGAGCATCGTGTCGGTCGGCAGCGAACTGAACGGGGCGTAGGTGCCGGTCACCACGAGCGTCTCGTCGGAGGTCGCATCGAGCAGGGTGGTGGTGTCTGCAGCGGACTGTGATGGTGATCCACCGAAGGACATGCCGGCCAGGGTGTCGATGACGCCGTCCTGCGACCAGTCGGCCCAGTGCTGGAGCTTGTTCTCCTCCGAGTCGAAGCGGTCGGGGAAGACCGCGGCCGAGAGGACCTGCGAGGGGTCGTGCTCCGTGAACTGATCGTGCCGTTCGGAGACGAAGGACGTGACCTGGTCCTGGCGCCACTGGTTCCAGTCCTCCCACGCCTCGTCCTCCGGTTCCAGTTCGGCCGGATCGACGCCGGCCTCCTCTTCGAACGCCGCCCGAGCGTGGTCGCTGTACGAGAAGCTGACGTCCACGGGCAGGCTGATGGGGTAGCGGATGTAGTCGAGATGGAGCCCGTCGACGTCGTAGTTCGTGACGATCTCATCGAAGACGTCGTGCAGGTACGCGCGAGCGTTCGGGATCGACGGGTCGACGAAGTAGTAGCCCGCCTCGGCGGTCGACGGCTGCGGCTCCTCCGCGCCGATGGCGCCACGCTCGACCGCGGCCCACTCGGGGTAGGCCTCGAGGATCGGTCCCGGGCCGCCGGCTTCCTCGGAACCGACGAAGAACGTGTGCACCCACGGATGGAGTTCGAGGCCGTGGGCCGCGGCTTCCTCGACCCAGACCTCCAGTGGATCGAAGTGAGCGAACTGCGGGCGCTGCTCGTCGATCCCGCGGTCGTCGGCGGTCTCGGACGGGAAGATGGTGTAGCCCTGGTAGAAGGTCTCGAGGTAGACGGTGGTGAAGCCGGCGTCGGCGAGTTCGGCCACCGTGTCCGCGATCGCCTCCGGTGACTCCTCCTCGGGCCGAACCCAGATGCCGCGCGTCTCGACGGTCCGGCTGGTGCGGGTGGCCTGCCACGCACGATCGGCGGCAGCTGCGGCGGTCTCAGCGTGACCGACCGCGGCCGTCTCGTCGCCGGCCTCCACCGCGTCGTGGGCATCATCGAGGGCGGCGTGGGCGGTCGCCAGTTGCTCGCCGGCGCCGTCGTCATCGATCACCAGGCACGCGTCGTTCGCGCTCGACCGCGCGGTCTCGGCTCGGTCGAGCCCCTTCTCGGCCGCCAGCACGTACGCGGAGGCGTCGACCGTCACCGTGAGCTGATCGTCGTCGACCTCGATGAGGGCGCCCAGGCTGGCGTTGGTCGAGAGCCACTCGCCGCGTGATCCGTGGCCGGAGAGGACCTCGCCGTCCTCGGGGATCTCGTTGTCGTTGCCTCCTCGCGCGACGACGCGGTCATCGACGACGACCACCTCGTAGCCGAACTGGTTGGTGCCGGTCCGATCGCCGAACTCGGGTGTGTAGCGGATGAGCTGTTCCCCTCCCCGACAGCCGGGGAAGCACTCGCCCGTGGCGTCATCCACGCCGTCAGGATGCGACTCGGGTGTCGGGTCGGTGGCATCGAGCGTCGTCGTGACCTCACGGAACATCGGCAGCTCGACCTGCACGGTGTCGCCGACCTCGAGGTGGTTGTGGATGAACTCCCGCGGGTCGTCGCCGCCAGGTGAGGCCGAGAGCACGTAGCCGTCCGGGGGGATCGGGTTGTCGCCCGGGTTGTCGCAGGCCCCGTCGAGAGACTCCCAGACCGTGCACACGTCGGTGACCTCGTACGCGCCCTCGCCGTTCGTGGTCGGTTCCAGGACGGCTTCTGCCCCGAACTCGTTGGTGCCGGTGCTCGCCCCGAACTCCGGGGTGTACAGCGCGAGCATGCCGTCGGCTCGGGCACCGGGATCGATGGCGTCGATGGCACGGGTGGTCCCATCAGCGGCACGGACCTGGGGCCCCTCGGTCTCATCGGCGGCGGCTGGGGCAGCGACCACGGCGGTCGCCAGCAGCGCGAGCGTCGCGAGCGTCGCGAGCGTGCCGCTCGCACGACCTCGTCGACGTTGCGGAACGGAGATCGGCCGGGTCGACCCGGCCTTCGATCCTCTTGTCACGGGTTGCCTCCCTGTCTCGGCATCGGTGGCCGCGCGACGAGATCCCGCTCGTTCCGAAGTGGCACGAGGCCACGGCACGGGTTCGCCGGCGGTCGAACGCCCCACTTTCGGGGCGACCGGACGGTAGTTACCTCTGACTAGAGGTCAATACCAATTAGCGGAAGTCCCTGCTGGCGGGACCGCCTTCGCGGCTCAGCGGGTCGCCGTGGTCACCACCGGGGTGAGTCGTCGGTGGATCGATGGGGTCAGCAGCCTGGCGGCACCCTCGAGCGCACCACCGAGCGGTTCCCGGATGCGGGCATCCGGGAACCGCTCACGCAGGTCGGCGATGACCGGCTCGCGGAGCAAGCGGACGACGTCGAGCATCGATCCGGCCCACGAGATCCGTTGGTCGCCGCCGCGGAGGTCGGCGCGGTCGATCGCTGCCGCTACCGCCTCAACGATGGCTGTGGCCGCCTCCGCCCAGATGGCACGGGCCACCGCGTCGCCTGCCCGGGCCGCCGCCGCCACGTCGGGGGCGAACGACGCGGCGAGACGAGCGGGGTTGTCGTCGCCGTAGAGGAGTCCGGGGAGGGCATCGACGGCACCGAACCGTGCCGCTGCCGCCGCCATGAGGTCGGGGCTGCCCCCGCGGCCGTCGAACGCTGCCAGTGCGGCTGCCAGGCCACGGCGTCCGACGTCGAAACCTGACCCGGCGTCGCCGAGCAGATACCCCCATCCGTCCACCTTCGCCCAACGACCGTCCGAGGCGAGTCCGAGCACGACCGTGCCGGTACCGACGGCAGCGACCACCCCGGGGTCGCCACCCAGTGCCCCGAGGTGGGAGGTGACGACGTCGGAGGTGACCACCGCCCGACGGGCATCGAGCTGTTCAGCGATCGCAGCCGCGATCGCCGCGCGACGTTCGGGTACCTCGAAGAAGCCCGTCAGCCCGGCTGCGACGGTGTCGAGCTCCAGTCCCGGTGGCACGTTGGCCGCGATCGCTCGGGCGGCCGCCTTCGGACCGTCGGACCCGGCGAGCAGCGGCAAGCCGGGTCCCGATCCGGTGGGGTGCGCCTGCCCGTCGTTCCAGATCGCTGTCCGGATGCCGGTTCGACCGGCATCGATAAGGAGCGTGGCTGCAGCGCTCATGGCCACGACGCGGTGACCACGCCGGAGAGCTCGACCCCCTGCTGGCCGTCGCGGCCGGACTGGACATCAGCCACGATCGCGTAGCGATCACCGCGGAACAGCGATCGGGCGGCCTCCAAGGTCCGGCCGTCGGCATCCCGAGCGGTGGTACGGACCAGGAGGGCGGGGGCGTGGATCGGCTGTTGGAGATGCGCCGATTCCTCCTCCGAGGTCACGGTCGGCTCGATCACCTGCTGAACGGCCACGACCTGCACCCCGTACCGCTCGTCCAGCAGGGCGTAGAGCGATCGATCCTCGAGGTCCGAGGCGACGAGCCCTGGAACGAGCGCTGCGGGAAGTACGACCGTCTCAAGCGCCATCGGCTCACCGTCGGCGAGCCGCAACCGGACCAGCTCGATCACCTCATCCGTCGGTGAGAGCCCGAGGTGACGGGCGGTCCGCGCTCCCGCCGGGCCATGTCCGAAGGACAGGACGCGGCTGGACGGCACCAGGCCACGACGTCGCATGTCCTCCGTGAACGAGGTCGTGGACAGTGGCTGCGCGATCTTCGCCTCGGCCACGTAGGTGCCGCTGCCTTGGCGGCGGATCAGCAACCCATCGCGGACCAACTCGTCGACGGCGCGGCGGACCGTGAGCCGGGACACCTCGAAGCGTTCCGCGAGGCTGCGTTCGGCGGGGATGGGCGCCCCGGCGTGCAGATCGGCGATGAGCCCGAGGATCGCCTCACGGACCCGGGCGTACTTGGGGTTGCCCCGTTCGGCGGCTGGGGGCGTGCCGTCCTCGTGCACGTTCGCTCCTGTCCGCCGGCGGTGGTGGTGGATCGGCTCCGCGGTGGATGGGCCCGACCGGCCCGAGCGTGGTATCTACCACAGCTGAGCGCTGAGCGGCGAGGCTACCGTGACCTCGGAGTCATATGGACCGCTTCCATATTGGTATTGACAACTTTGCGGTGAACGGGCAGATTGCCGGTCGGGCCGGTCGCGAACGTCGGCCGGGCCCCCCGGGACCCACCGGATCAGGAGGATGTGGATGACCCGCTCCGTCACGTGGCGACGGCTCGCCCTGTCGCTGTCCATGTTGGTACTGCTGGCTGCCTGCGGCACCGGCGGTGAGCCGGACACCGACGACGCCGAACCGGACGTCGATGACACCGAGGACGTCGATGAGGACGCCGACGATCCCGATGGTGAGGACGCCGACGATGCCGATGGTGAGGACGCCATCGACGATGAGGACACCGAGCTGAGCGGTGAGATCACCTTCACCACGCTGCAACTCTCGCCGGACTTCGACGAGTACCTCGAAGGCGTGATCGCCGACTTCGAGGCCGAGCATCCTGAGGTCGAGGTCCAGTGGACCGACCTGCCCTTCGAGGGCGCGCAGGAACGGCTGCTGGCCGATGCCTCCGCCGGCACGCTCGCTGACGTCGTCAACCTGAACCCGGACCTGGCGTTCCCGCTCGCCAGCGAAGGTGAGTTCGTCGACCTCGACGACGCGGGAGCCGACGTCCGTGATGACTACGTCGAGGGTGCCTGGGACAGTTTCCGCTACCCGGGCATGGACGGTGCCTACGGCTACCCGTGGTACCTCTCGACCGAGGTCACGATGTACAACACGGCGCTGCTCGAGGAAGCCGGCTTGGATGCTGACGACGCGCCCGAGACCTTCGATGAACTCTTCGATACGGCCCGAGCCGTGGCGGAGAACACCGATGCTCGTGGCATGCACCCGGCGCTCGAGAACCGGTTCGTGATCGACCTGGTGAAGCTCGGTGTCGACATCACCGACGAGGACGCCACGCAGGCCACCTTCAACACCCCGGAGGCGGTCGCTCACGTCGAGGAGCTCGTCTCCCTCTACGAGGACGGTGCGGTCAGTCCGGACGCGGTCACGGAGGGCCACCGTCAGGAGATCGAGGCCTACCAGGCCGGCAACATCGCGCTGTTCCCGTCGGGGCCGAACTTCCTCAACATCATCGAGGAGAACGCCCCGGACATCGCGGAGACCACGCAGGCAGCTCCGCAGATCGAGGGTCCGGCCGGCGTCACCGGCATGTCGGTGATGGGGCTGATGGTCCCGGAGTCGACCGAGAACCCGGACGCAGCTCACGCGTTCGCGCAGTACATGACGAACGAGGAGAACCAGCTCGCGTTCGCCGAGGAGACGCTGATCTTCCCGAGCATCGTGGCGGCGCTCGAGGACCCCATGTTCACCGAGCCGGATGAGGACGGGGACTTCGCTGAGGCGATCTCCGTCGCCGCTGCGCAGTTGCCAGATGCCGCGAACCTGCGGCCGGTCGTCGTCGATGACGAGGTCAACAACGCGATCATCTCCAACGTCCAGTCCGCGATGCTGGGTGACATGACACCGGAGGACGCCTTGGCTGACGCTGAGGACGAGGTCGACGCGATCCTCGAGCGTCGGACCGAGTGACCGTCGTGTCCGGGGGCCGCAGTCGTGCGGCCCCCGTTGCCCACCGGATCGACCGGGAGGTCCGGGCATGATCGGCCGACGCTGGTACACGCCGTGGCTGTTCCTCGCGCCCTCGTTGGTGCTCCTCGGCGTGTTCATGTGGTGGCCGGTACTCAACACCTCGGTGCTGGCCTTCACCGACACGCACACGCTGCGAGGTGGCGGGTTCGTCGGGCTCGACAACTTCCGCACCCTGCTCCAGGACTCGTTCTTCTGGAACGCACTGGGCAACAGCGCCCTGTTCACCGTGCTCGTCACGCCGGCGCTGATGGTGTTGCCGCTGCTGCTCGCGATCCTGGTCAGCGCCAAGCTCAAGGGCATGACCTTCTTCCGGGTCGTGTTCTTCTCACCGGTCGTCGCCTCGATGGTCGTGGCGGCGCTGATCTGGGGTTGGCTGCTGCGCAGCGACGGCCTGTTGAACTTCGTGCTCGAACGACTGCACCTGATCAACGAACCCGTCCGGTGGCTGTCGGACCCGTCCCTGGTGATGATCAGCGTGGCGCTGGTGACCACCTGGAAGGGCTTGGGCTACTACATGGTGATCTACATCGCCGGGCTCCAGAACATCCCGGAGGATCTCTACGAGGCGGCGGCGATCGATGGCGCCGGTCCACTCCGGCGGTTCTGGTCGATCACCGTGCCGTTGATCCGTCCAACGATGCTGCTAGTCGGGACCCTGGTCACGCTCAACGCGATCAAGGTGTTCACCGAGGCCTTCGTGCTCACCGGTGGCGGTCCCAACCGTGCGAGTGAGACCCTCGTGCTCTACATCTACCAACGGGGGTTCAGCGGCCTGGAACTCGGCTACTCATCAGCGATGAGCCTGGTGCTGTTCCTGGTGGTGCTCGGGCTCACCCTGCTGTCGCAGGCGGCAACGCGCCGGAGGGCGAACCCATGAGCGCCTCGACCTTCGATCCCTCCACCGACACTGGTCCGTCGACCGCCGGTGACCGCACCGAAGCCAACCGGCACGCCCGGCGCCGCCGGAGCTTCGGAGTCATCGGTCGCTACCTGCTGCTGCTGTTCGTGTTGCTCATCTCCGTGGGTCCGTTCCTGTGGCAGATCTCGACCTCGCTCAAGGGGCCAGGCGAGAACATCTTCGCGTTCCCGCCAGACTTCATCCCGCGTGAGCCGACCTTCGACAACTACGTGACGGTGATGCAGTCGTTGCCGTTGGGTACCTACCTCGCCAACTCCAGCTACGTGGCGCTGGTCGTCGTCGTCGGCAACTGCCTGTTCGGGGCGATGGCCGGGTACGCCCTCGCGCGGATGCGCTTCCGTGGTCGTGACTCGCTGTTCGCGATGATGATCGCCACGTTGGTGATCCCCTTCGAGGTGATCATGATCTCGGTCTTCCTCGTCGCCCGTGACCTGAACCTCATCAACACGCTCACAGGTGCGGCGCTACCGATCGCGGTGACGGTGCTCTCGATCTTCATCATGCGGCAGGGGTTCGTGTCGCTCCATCCCGAACTCGAGGAGGCGGCCCGGGTCGATGGCACCAACGAGTGGCAGTTGTTCTGGAACGTCGCGCTGCCCTCGGCCCGAGGTTCCCTCGCGGTCGTGGCCATCTTCAGTTTCATGACCGCCTGGGACGACTTCCTGTGGCCGTTGATCATCCTGCGTGACCCGTCCCAGTTCACCCTGACCGTGGGGTTGGTGTTCCTGGACGGGCAGTTCTCGGCCGACCAGCGGCTCATCGCCGCCGGGACCATCATCGCCATCGTCCCCGTGCTCCTGTTGTTCATCGCGCTGCAGCGGCAGTTCTTCCGCGGCGTCGGCCAGGCTGCGGTCAAGGGGTGACCATGCGCGTCGTCCTCCTGCCTCCCGATGAGCGACCCGTCCACCGACGGGACCCGGAGGCGCTCGCCGCCATCGCCGGCGCCCCGCTCGACCTGCCGCCCGCGGACCTGCTCCCGGACTTCCACGAGCCGGGCGACACCGACGGGTTGGCGCGGTGGCTGCGCCAGGTGGGCCCGGCCGCGGACGCCGTGGTCGTCTCGGTCGAAGGCCTCTGCCACGGGGGCCTGGTGCCCTCCCGAATGACCGACGACCCGGTCGAGCAGGTCGTCGCCCGTCTGGCTCCGCTCCGCGATCTACGGACCGCGGTGCCGTCGTTGACCGTGGATGCCACGGCGGTCGTGACCCGGCTGCCCGACCTGGATGACGCCACCGAGGAGCCCGAGTACTGGGCGTCCCACGGGGCGGACCTGGCGCGGTGGTCGCGTGCCCTCCACACCGGCGACGGGATCGCCGCAGCCCGAGCCGACCTACCCGACGATGTCGCCGCGGACCTGTTGTGGCGACGCCTCCGCAACCACACCTTGCTCCTGGCAACGCTCGCGTTGGCAAGCGATGGAACGCTCGACGGGCTGGTGATCAGCGCTGATGACACCGCCCCCCTCGGCCTCCCAGCGCGGGAGGCGGCCTGGCTGGACGGCTGGATCGCCGGTCTGGCCCCCAGTCACCTCGTCGAGCGGTACGCGGGCGCGGACGAGGTCGCCAGCGTGCGGTTGGTGCGATGGCTGCGGGGACGTGCCGAAGCCCCGCGCATCCACGTGCTGGATGAGCCGGGACTGGATCGGATCGCGCCGTACGAGGGCGTTCCGATCCGGGAGACGGCGCGAGGGCAGGTGGCCTCGATCGGCGGGCGGGTCGTCGACGACCCGGCCGCAGCTGATCTGGTGCTCGCGGTCGCCCCGCCGGACGGCGATGGCGATTGGGCGCTCGATCCCCTGCCCGACGACACCGACCGTGATGCCCACCACCTCGCCTTCGCTGACCGGATCGCTGGCCTCGTCGATGCGGGCGTCTGGGTCGCGGTCGCGGACTGCTTCCTGCCCAACGGTGGGTCGCCGGTGCTGGTCGACCGGCTGCTCGAGCGGGGGGTCCTCGCGCGGCTGGGTGCCTACGCCGGGTGGAACACGGCGGGCAACAGCATCGGCTCCGCGCTCGCGCAGGCGGTGATCGGCCGTGGTCGCGGAGGGCCAGGGACGCCGCACGAGCGGTTGCTCGCCCACCGACTGGTCGAGGACGTCGGCTACATGACCCGCGTGCGCACCGCGGTCCGGCGGGAGCGACACGCTGCCGGGCTTCCCCAGGAACCCGAGGCCGTCGAGCAGGAGGAGATCGCTGGCCAGATCGCGCTCGAGCTCGGCCGCTGGCTCGATGGGCTCGGCGAGCTCGGGACCCGATGGGCGGTCGATCCGACGAGCGTTCGCCTGCCCTGGGGCGTGACGTTCGCTTGCGACCTCTCGCTGGAGGCCACCGATGGGTGAACCCGACCGCGGACCCGTCGATCACCATCCGGCGGTCATCGTCGGTGGCGGACTCGGCGGAGTGGCTGCCGCGATCGCCCTGGTGCGGGGAGGCGTGTCGGCGACCTTGCTCGAACCGTCCGACCAGCTCGGCGGCCAGATCACCCGCCAGGCCGTCGCACCCCTGGACGAGCACGCCTTGATCGAGACGATCGGTGCGACCGCCAGCTACCGGTGGCTACGAGACGGCATCCGGGACCGCTACCGCCGCAGCGCACCACCGGATGCATCGGACGACGTCTGGCGGAACCCCGGGAACGGGTGGGTCAGTCGGCTGTGCTTCGAACCGCAGGTCGGCGCCGACGTGCTCGACGAACTGCTCACGCCCGCCATCGCCTCGGGTCGACTGACCATCCGGTTCGGCCACCAGGTGCGGGCGGTGGGTCGTCGCGGGAGCACGATCGACCTGCTCGACCTCGACACGCCCGACGGCCCTCGCCGGATCAGCGTCGGTGTGGTGCTCGACGCGACGGAGTTGGGAGACCTGCTGCCACTGGCGGACGCACCCTGGGTCACCGGAGCGGAGGCACAGCACGAGACGGGTGAGGCGCTCGCCCTCGACGAAGCCGTACCGCGGCGCACCCAAGCGATCACCGTGTGCGCCGTCCTGCGCCGTGAACCGTCGCCTGGACCGGTCCTGCCGGCGCCCGCGGGCTACACCCGTCTGCGGGACACGCAGCCGTTCACCTTCGACGTGCCAGACGCGGAGGGCAACCCGCGAAGGTTCGGGATGTACGAGCCGACACCGGGGGGACCGCCACCGTTCTGGACCTACCGTCGACTGCGCGACGCGAGCCGGCTCGGTGGTGTCGAACGGTCGGTCATCAACTGGCCGGGCAACGACTACGTCGGTCGTGACCTCGTTCTGGCCGAGGATCGTGACGCTGTGGTCGACGAGGCGCGGACCCTGACACGAGCCTTCGTGCACTGGCTCCAGACCGAAGCGCCGCGGGACGACGGTGGGGTCGGCCATCCCGAGTTGCAGCTCGACCCGGTGGCAGCGGGCACCTCCGACGGCCTGGCCGCAGCGCCCTACATCCGCGAGGCCCGGCGCCTGCGGGCTCGTCAGGTGGTCACCGCCGAGGATGTGTTGCCGCAGCCCGATCGGGGTGCGCGTGGCCGTCGCTTCGGCGATGCGGTCGGGGTCGGGTGGTATCCGCTCGATGTGCACGCCGCCGTGGGTGAGCCCACCAGCCGGAACGACCCGACCGTGCCCTTCCAGGTGCCGATGTCATCGCTGATCGCCGACAGCCCCGACAACCTGCTGGCGGCGGGCAAGGCGATGGGTACCACGCACCTGAGCAACGGTGCCTACCGGGTCCACCCGGTCGAGTGGGCGGTCGGTGAAGCGGCGGGGACGGTCGCGGCAGCCGCGATCGTGGCAGGCCAGTCTCCCGGCGCGCTCGCGCGCACCGCCGAATCGCGCCTGGATGTCCAGCGTCGGTTGCTCGCCGGCGGCGCTGAGCTCGCCTGGGTGACCGACGTTCCGGTGGATGATCCGCGGTGGGCCAGCGTCCAACTGCTGATCACGGCGGGCGCCGCCGACGGACCGCGGTTGCGGGATCACCTCGACGTGGAACCCGACCGCAGGCTGGATGACGCCGACCGTGACGCCGCGGTGGCCGCGTTCCACCGTGTCCGCGCGGCCGCTGGGTTGCCCACCGTCCCGACGTCCGCACGGACCTTCGGCGAGCTCGCCGTCGAACTCGATGACGACCTGCCGCTGGTCCCGCCGCCGGGCGACCCGCTGGCCTCCACGACCGTGCCTGCAGCCACCACTGACCCCATCCGCCGAGGGCTGACATGACCGCACCCGCCGCCGCCCCCGTCCAAGCCGCCCTGGCGGCCATCCACAACGGCCTGATCGTGTCCTGCCAGGCGCCACCGGAGGATCCGCTCAGCGGTCCCGAGGTGATCCGACGGCTGGCCTTGTCCGTCGTCGCGGGTGGGGCAGTGGCGGTGCGCGTCGAAGGGCTCGACGACCTCCACGCCGTGCGACCCGAGCTGGACGTTCCCGTGATCGGCCTGGTCAAGGCCGGGACGGCTCAGGTCTACATCACGCCGACCGTTGCCCACGCGGAGGCGGTCGCCGGTACGGGTGTCGACCTCGTGGCGGTCGATGCGACCGGTCGGCCGCGCCCGGATGGCCGCGCGTTGACGGACACGATCACCGCGGTACACGCGCAGGGGGTCGGCGTGCTGGCTGATGTGGCCAACCTCGACGAGGGCAGGGCCGCCGCCGCGGCAGGTGCCGACGCGGTGGCGACGACGTTGGCCGGCTACACCGGTGGTGGGCCGGCACCGTCCGAGCCCGACCTCACCCTCGTCGCCACGCTCGCCGAGGAGCTGGACGTACCCGTGATCGCCGAAGGTCGGTTACGGACCCGTGAGGACGTGGTCGCTGCCCGAGAAGCCGGCGCCTGGGCGGTGGTGGTCGGCACCGCCATCACGCGGCCCCAGCTGTTGACCCGTGCGCTCGTCGGCGCGCTGGACGGGGACGGCCGACGGGACGTGCTCGACGAGCAGGTCGACGCGTGAGTTGGGTCGACGTGGTCACCCATGTCCATTGGGATCGTGAGTGGTACCGGACCTTCGACGCCTTCCGGGCCCGGCTGGTCGAACTGGTCGAAGCCGTCCTGGACCAGTTGGATGCCGGACAGCTCGACTCGTTCCTGCTCGACGGGCAGACGTGCGTGGTCGACGACCACCTCGAGATCCGACCCGACCATCGCGAGCGGATCGCGCAGCACGTCGGGGCCGGGCGGCTGCGGATCGGTCCCTGGTATGTCCTCGCCGACAAGACCCTGGTCTCCGGTGAGTCGCTCATCCGGAACCTGTCCCTGGGTGGTCGTCGCGCGGCGGCGTTGGGCGGACGCACCGACGTCGGCTACTGCCCGGACATGTTCGGTCATCCCCCTGAGCTGCCGATGCTGCTGCGCGGCTTCGGTATCGACCACGCCCTGGTCTGGCGTGGTACCGATCCGAGGACCCCGCGGTTCCGCTGGCGTTCCCCCGACGGGTCGGAGGTCCTCACGCTCCGCAGCCGCTACTACGAACCGGAGGTCCTCTGGTCCGCCGAAGGTGCCACCCGCCGGCTCGAGGACTGGCTCGCTGCCCGTCAGGTGGAACAGCCGGATGGGCCGTGGCTGCTGCTCAACGGTGGTGACCACCTCGCACCGCGTGATCTGGCCGACACCATCGCCGGGCTCGACGTCGACCGGACGGTGCGACAGACCACGCTCGAGGAGCACCTGCGGGCCGTGGAACGCGACCCGGTCCCGGTCGTCGAGGGGCCCCTGCGCCAGCCCGGAGCTGAGGGCGCCTTCCTGCTCGCCGGGACCCTGTCGATCCGATCGCGGGCCAAGCGGGCGAACGCCGATGCCCAGGCCCTGTTGGAAGGGTTGGCCGAACCGTTGGTCGCCCAGGCGGCGCTCACGCCAGAACCCCATGGTGAAGCGTCCGAGCGGACGACCACGCGGACCTTGCAGGGTCTGCTCGACGAGGCATGGAAGCAGGTGCTGCTCAGCCACCCCCATGACTCGGTGTGCGGCTGCGCGACCGACACCGTCGCCGCCGACACCCACCGCCGCTACCTCTCCGCGCTCGAGGTCGGCGAGCAGGTCGTCGCACGTGCCGCGGCACGTCTCGGCCTGCCCGCGTCACCCGCCCGGACGTCCGATCTCGAACGCGTCCACCTGGCCGTCCTCAACCCGACCGGACGCCCCGTCGGAGGCGGGATCCGCTGCCGACTCGCCGTTCCCGATGGGCGGATCCCGACCCAGCTCCGGGACCACGACGGGAACCAGCTCCCGTTGGCGGTGGTCCCGGGTGGGCTCCGGGAGGACCTGGTCACCGACGTCGCCACGCCACCGACCTGGCCACGGACACGTGAGGTCGAGCTCCACACGACCGTGACCCCGGTACCGCCCGGCGGGTGGACCACCCTGGAGGTCCTGCTGGACGCCGCGGACGCGGAACGCCTCGATGGCGACGGCGGTGTCGGCTGGACCACGGACACGGGGACCGCGATCCGAGGCGGGCGCTTCCGGGTCGAGGTCGAGGCCGGTGGCACGCTGTGCATCACGGACGAGCGCACCGGTCGCAGCCTCGCCGGTGTCGGTCGGCTCAGCGACGGTGGCGACCGCGGCGACACCTACAACCACGATGCGCCGCTCGACGACGTCACCGTGGCCGCATCGCGGACGACCGTCCGTCGCCGCCGGAGCGACGCGGTCGAGGAACTCCACATCGGCCTGGCCGCCGATCTGCCAGCTGGCCTGACCGATGACCGTGATGCCCGGCGGGCTGACACCGTGCCGCTCCACGCGACGCTGGTGGTGCGGCTCACACCGGCCGCCGATCAGGTCGAACTCGACCTGGTGCACCACAACCTCGCCGATGATCACCGGTTGCGGTTCCACGTCCCGACCGGCGGTGACACCGACCGGTTCGTGCGCGACAGCGCGTTCACCTGGCAGACCCACGCGGTCGTCGACCGGCCACCCGAGCTACCCGACCAGCCGGGCTACGAGGCCGACCCGGGTACACAGCCCGTGCATCGGTTCCTCGCGACCGGTGATGGCCCAGACCGCGTCGCGGTGCTCGTCCACGGCCATCACGAAGCAACCGCGGAGGTCGGACCTGACGGCACCGAACTGGTGGTGACCGTCCTGCGGTCGGTCGGGCAGCTCGGCTACCACGATCTGCGGACACGGACGATGGGCGCGGGGCCACCGGTCCCGACCCCGGATGCCCAGGAGCATGGCGAGCATCGTCTACGGCTCGCCTTGCGGCTCGGGGACGACGATGACCAGCTCACCGCGGCCGCCTGGGGCTGGCGGACGCCACTGCAGGCGGTGCCCTTGGCCGGACCACCGACGGTCCCGTCCCAGGTTGGTGTGGAGGTCGACGGTGCGTGTCGGTCCGCCTGGAAGCCTGCGGACGACGGTGACGGCTGGATCGTCCGCGTCGCGAACCCGACACCGGCGTCGCGTGAGGCGACGGTCCGACTCCCCGTCGCTGGTCGCGTCGAGCCGGTCCGTCTCGACGAGACCCCGGTCGTTGGAAGCGACGATCCGGAGACCGGGGTCGCTGATGTCGGGGCCGGTCAGGAGCTGGCTGCTCGAGCACCGTTCCAGGTGACGTTGCCCCCAGGGGGTCTGGCGAGCTGGCGGATCCGGCCCCAGCGACCGCTGCTGGGTTGACCTGCGACCTCGGTTCGGTCGCGGCGCCGTCAGCGCCGCGCGAGCGTGAGCAGCCGCACGGCACCGTCCAGGTGGGGTGGTGCGGCGTCGCGGGCCAGGTCCTGCGCGAGGCCCTCGATATCGAGGTGGTGAGCGCTCGGCCCCATGCCGACCAGGTCCGCGGCCTC
>SKNP01000286.1 GCA_007120485.1 Nitriliruptoraceae bacterium | reverse complement strand
TGGCCGCGGCAGCGCTGCGCGTCTTGAGGTTCGGGGCCGAGCTGGTCGAGGGGGATGACCTCGACCTCGAGGTCCGAAGGCTCCGACTGGGTGAAGGCATGGCCTGGGGCGGGGGCGGCCAGCCAAGCCAGCAACAGCACGGCCAGCAGGTGGGTGAGCCCCCCGTTGGATGTTCCCACCCACGACGCCCCGCGCCCCATGCCACTCCACATCCGTATAGCTATGCGGGTAAACCATAGTATATCTGGTGAATGCGTCAACCCTTCGGGGTCTGCCCTTCCGGGTCTGGGGTGCGGCCTACACTTCCGGCCCGACGTGCAGGAAGCGGGTCGATGGACGGTGAGCAGCATCCCGAGCAGCGGCTGGGCAGCCTCGAGGCTGCGGTCGTCCAGGACCTGTGGGCCACGGGGCCGTCGACCGTGGGTGAGGTGCTCGCCCGGCTCAACGAGCAGCGCGGCCGCCCGCTGGCCTACAACACCGTGATGTCGGTCATGGCGCGGTTGGCCGAGAAGGAGATCCTGAGCCGCTGGCGTGAGGGCCGCGCGTACCGCTACGCCCCGGCGTTGGACCGCGAGCAGCTCGCGGAGTACTTCGCCCGCCGTGATGTCCGGGAGCTGCTGGCCGAGCACGGTGAGGCTGCCATCGCGGGCTTCGTCACCGAGACCAGCGCCGACGACCAGCTGCGCGAGCGTCTGCGCGCCGCCCTCGACGACGACGCCTAGACCCCGATGATGACCAGGCGGGTGTGGCTGCTGGCGGGGGGTGGGGCGAGCATCCAGCTGGCCGTCACCGGCCTCGCGGCGTGGCTGACACTCACCCTGCTGGCCTGCAACGTCCACCTGCCGGTCCATCCCGCCGGGTTGCCCTGCACCTCGACCTTCTGGGCCCACCCCGTCCTGCTCTGGACGGCCACAGCGACGACCCTGGCCACCGCCGTGACCCTCGGGGTGCGGCTGGCCGGCGGTGCCCATCGCCAGTGGTGGTCCACCCGGCGGCTGCTGCACTCGCTTGCCACCCACCGCAAGCCGGACAGCCCCAAACTGCGGCGCGCCGCCGAGCGAGCCGGCGTCACCGTCCCACTGGTCGAGGTCGCGGCGCCCGAGCCGTTCGCCTGCTGCTACGGGCTGCTCCGGCCACGCATCCTGGTCACCAGCGGCCTCACCGACCTCCTCGACGAGCAGCAGCTAGCTGCCGTGCTCGCCCACGAACAGCACCACGCCGACCGACGCGATCCGGCGCGCATCGCGACGCTGCGGCTGCTCGGCCAGTTCGCGATCCTCTTCCCCGCACTACGCGAACTCACCGACCATCAGGCGGTACTGACCGAACTCGCCGCCGACCAGCACGCCGTCATCCGGGTCGGGCGGCATCCCACCCTCGGCGCCATCCACGCCATCCTCTCCTGCCCCCGCCACACCCTGGCCATCGACAACGTCGCCCGCTTCGACGCGCTGACCGCCCGCGTCGACCGGCTCCTCGATCACCACCAGCCCACCCTGTGTATCCCGACCCACCACACCGTCATCAGCCTCGCCGTCCTCGTCGCCTTGATCGGTGCCGTGAGCGCGGGCCTCGTCGTTACCACGACCGCCGCGACGCTCCCGGAGATCCCGGTGGGCACATTCGCCGGCTGATCTCGCGTCCGTTCGCGACGTGCGCCCGACCAGCGCCCGTCGCGTGAGCCGGGAGCCGTGAGCGGTGGTCGGCGGCGACCACATCCGGACACGACCACCGCCAGCCGGCGCCCGGTGGGGCCGGCCAGGACCGCTAGCCTCTCCGAGCCGCCACGCCTTGCCTGGTGTGGCCTGCGCCCGCCGAGGACCTCGCCGCCGTGCCGACCGACGAGAAGCGCCCGCAGCCGGGGGACGACCTGCCCCGGCCGGTCCCGCCTGCGCTGCCGGACGACGTCCTCAAGGCCTACCCGGACCTGCGGCGGGTCGGCACCAAGCTGCCGCTGCGCGACTACCTCCGGGAGCTGTGGCGTCGGCGCGAGTTCGCGGTCACCGTTCCGCTGGGTGAGCTGCGCGCACAGAACCAGGACACCGCGCTCGGGCAGTTGTGGCACCTGCTCAACCCGCTGTTCCTGATCGCCATCTACTACTTCGTGTTCGGGATCGTGCTGGGCGTCGAGGGACGGCGTGGGGTCGACGACTACCTGCCGTTCCTGATCGTCGGCATCATCGTCTTCAACTACACCCGAAGCTCGATGCAGTCGGGTGCCCGGATGATCGTCAAGAACCGCAAGTTGGTGCAGTCGATCAACTTCCCGCGGGCGATCCTGCCGATCAGCTCCCTGGTCTCGGAGACGGTGTCGCACCTCTACGCGATCCCGGTGATGGTCGTGCTGCTGTTCTCCACCAACCTGCTGGACGAACCGACGGTCACGCTGACCTGGCACTGGATCCTGCTGGTGCCGATCACGGTGATGCAGGCGATGTTCAACCTGGGGCTGGCGATGGCGGTCGGCCGTTTCGCCTTCCACTTCCGGGACGTCCAGCAGTTCATGCCCTACGCCCTGCGGTTGTGGTTCTACATGTCCGGGGTGCTCTACCCGGTTCAGGACGTCATCGAACAGCGCTGGATCCAGGCCATCCTGGCGTCCAACCCGGCGTGGAGCATCATCGAGATCGCCCGCGATTCGCTGCTCTACCAGCAGGTGGTCGGCTGGAAGTGGGCGGTCGCCGGCATCTGGAGCGTCCTGCTGCTGGTGTTCGGCTTCTGGTACTTCCGACGCGCAGAGAACGAGTACGGCCGTGTCTGAGACCACCACCGCCCCGCCCCGCGCTCCCGTCGCGCCGACGGTCATCGCCGACCGGCTCGACGTCACCTACCGCGTGTACGCCGACAGCCAGCCCAAACTCGGCAAGCGGTTCGCGGGCCGCAAGGAGGACCGCAGCTTCCAGCGCCAGTACCAGGAGGTCGAGGCGGTTCGCGGTATCTCCTTCGCCGCCGAACCCGGCGAGGCGATCGGCATCATCGGCCACAACGGGTCGGGCAAGTCGACGCTGCTGCGGGCCATCGCCGGCCTGGTGCCGGTCACCGGTGGTCAGGTCTACGCCAGTTCGATCCCGGTCCTGCTCGGGGTCGCCGCCGCGCTCGAACCCGACATCTCCGGCCGTCGCAACGTCTACCTCGGCGGGACCGCGCTGGGCCTGTCGAAGGACGATCTCGACGCCCGCATGGACGACATCATCGAGTTCACCGGGCTCGAGGACTTCATCGACCTGCCGCTGCGTGCCTACTCCTCCGGGATGCGCTCGCGGCTGCAGTTCGCGATCGCGACGTCGGTCACCCCGGAGATCCTCATGGTCGACGAGGCCCTGTCGACCGGCGACGGCGAGTTCAAGGACCGCTCCGACACGCGGATCCGCGAGATGATCGCCGAAGCGGGCACCGTGTTCCTGGTCAGCCACACGCTCAAGTCGATCACCGACGTGTGCACGCGCGTGCTGTGGCTCGACCACGGGCAGTTGATCGCCGACGGCGACCCGGAACCGGTCGTCGCCGCGTACCAGGACCACGTGGATCGCCTCAAGGCGGAACGCAAGAAGCGCAAGAAGAAGGGCTGAGGCGGTGTCCCTCCGACCTCGGGCCGTGCCACGCGCCGTGCCGCTGCCGCCGCTGCCGGAACCGCCGAGGGTCAGCGTCGTGATCCCGGCCCGTGGGTCGGCGGCGACGTTGCCGGCGGCGGTGGCGTCCGCACTGCGCCAGGACCCGATGCCCGACGAGGTGGTGGTCGCGGTCGGGCCCTCGCAGGACGACACGTGGTCGGTCGCGCAGCGGCTCGCCTCGCAGGATCCGGACCGGATCCGCGTGGTCGACAACCCGGCGGGTCGGACCCCCGATGCGCTCAACGCGGCCATCGCGGCCTCGTCGGGGCAGGTGATCGCCCGGCTGGACGCGCATGCGGAACTGCCACCCGGCTACCTCGAGACCGCCGTCGCGACCCTGGCGCGCACCCACGCCGGCAATGTCGGCGGGATGCAGGCACCGCACGCCGATGACGGGTTCGCGCGGTGCGTCGCGGCGGCGATGCGTTCGCCCGCGGGTACCGGGGGCGCGAGCTACCGCTCGGGGCGGCGCGACGGACCCGTCGACACGGTCTACCTCGGCGTCTTCCGGCGCGAGGCGCTGGAGGCGGTCGGCGGGTTCGATCCGGCGTTCGTGCGCAACCAGGACGCGGAACTCAACCTGCGGTTGGCGCGCGCCGGCTACGCGGTGTGGCTCGAGCCGGAACTGGTCGTCGCCTACCAGCCCCGTGGCAGTCTTCGGGCGCTGGCGCGGCAGTACCACGGCTACGGCCGGTGGCGTCGGCGGACCGCGGAGATCCACCCGGGGTCGTTG
>SKNP01000343.1 GCA_007120485.1 Nitriliruptoraceae bacterium | reverse complement strand
GTCGGCGCATCGTCGGCGAACGCAGCGCCGGGCACGGCGACCAGCGCCAGAGCGAGGAGCACCAGCAGCGCGGGGACACGGCGCATCGGCGTCGGGCCTTTCGGACGGTGGAGGACGACGGCTCGCATCGCAGCCTAGCCGCTCCCCTCCGACGTCCCGAAGCGGTGCCCGGGCCCCGTCACCACCCCGCGGTCCGGCGGCGACCATCCTCGGACGTGCGCCGCCCGCCGCACATCGGGAAGAAGGTTGCATCCGCAACCGTTGTCGGTCACGATAGCCCGGTGGACGCGCAGGACCTCGCGTCCGGCCCGCACGGCGGATCCTCCGCCGTCGCCGTCCACCGCCAGAGGAGGCCCGCGATGCCCGCCGTCACCGTCGACGACCTACTGACCCTTCCCCGTGTGCCCCAACCCGATGCCGCGACCCAACGGCTGCGGCCGGTCCGGTCGATCACGACCGCTCCCCGGGGGTTCGAGGGCGAGGGCTTCCCCGTGCGCCGAGCGTTCCAGGGCGTCGACCTCGCTGACCTCGACCCGTTCATCCACCTCGACCAGATGGGCGAGGTGGAGTACGCACCGGGCGAGCCCAAGGGCACCCCGTGGCACCCGCACCGCGGCTTCGAGACCGTGACCTACATGCTCGACGGGATCCTCGACCACCAAGACTCCCACGGTGGCGGGGGGACCATCACCGACGGTGACACCCAGTGGATGACCGCCGGTAGCGGCCTGCTGCACATCGAGGCACCGCCGGAGCACGTCGTCCTCAAGGGCGGGCTGTTCCACGGCTTCCAGCTGTGGGTGAACCTGCCGGCCGCCCAGAAGTGGAACGAACCGCGCTACCAGGACCTCAAGTCCCAGGAGGTCGAACTCCTGACCTCCCACGACGGTGGCTCGTTGCTGCGGCTCATCGCCGGCGAGGTCGATGGCCACCACGGCCCCGGCTCGACCTTCACCCCGATCACGCTGATCCACGCGACGTTGGAGCCGGGAGCGGAGCTGACCCTGCCGTGGCGCCCGGACTTCAACGCCCTGGCCTACGTGCTCAACGGTGACGGGTTCGTCGGTCCCGACCGCACCCCGATCGGGCTCGGGCAGCTGTCGCTGTTCGGCCAGGGCGACACGGTCCGCATCACCGCCAAGGACACGCAGGAGTCCCGGTCACCCAAGATGGACGTGCTGCTGCTCGGTGGTCAGCCGATCCGCGAGCAGGTCGCCTGGTACGGCCCGTTCGTGATGAACACCAAGGCCGAGGTCATGCAGGCGGTCCAGGACTTCGAAGCCGGCAAGCTCGGCACCATCCCGGCGCTGCACGACCACGGCAACGTCGACCCGGACGACGGCACCGACCAGGTCGGCGACCGCGCCTGACGCCCAGCCAACTCGAACGTGTGCACCCGCGATCGGATCCGATCGCGGGTGCACACGTTCCCGAGGCGCAGGTCACGGATGCACGGGTTCCCGAGGCGCGGGTCACGGATGCACACGCATCCGAAGCGATGGTCGCGGATGCACACCCGGCCGAGGCGCTGGTCGCGGTTGCACACCCACCCGGGGCCAGATCACGCGCCGGGGCCACCGCGGGGCACCCGGCTGACGTTCAGATGTCGGCCTTCACCATGTGGACGACGTCCAGCCACCAGCGCCAGTTCGGCGGCACGTAGGTCTGGGCGAAGCTCTCGTCCACGTTGTCGGTGTCGTACAGCTCGGAGAGCCGTGCGGTGAAGTCGTGGATCGACTCGTCCCAGGACGACCACGAGTGCAGTCCCTGGGGGCCGTTGCCCGACCATCCCCACGCGTTGTAGGTGCTCGGGGGGAGCTGTTTGCCGCCGTTGGACTCGGCGATCGCGATGCCGACGACCAGCCGGGGATCGACGTCCTGCTCGACGCCGGCCTCGACGAACGTCTGCGCATGCTCCGCCAACGGGGCACCCCGGTCGTCGAGGTACTGCTCGATGCGCTCGGCGTCGATCCGGTCGCCGTCGTCGGTCTCGAACGCCAGCACCTCGTCGTCGGACGCGTCGTTCGAACCGTCGTCGCCGTCAGCGTCACCGTCGCCGTCGGCATCGCGGTCTGCGTCGGTGCTGCCGTCGGCATCGCGGTCTGCGTCACCGTTGCCGTCGGGGTCGGATGCGTCCGCCTCTCCCTGCGTGCCGAGCATGTCGGGCGCGAGCGCGTCATCGTCGCGGGACGGCGCGGCGACGGTGGTCACCTCGCCGTCGGCCAGCGCATCAGCGTGCTGGCGAAGCGGGTCAGGTCGCTCGAGGGACCCCGTCAGAGGATGCTCCAAGGGGGCGACCAGGCGGTGCGCGGCAGGTCGGGTCGCTGCCGCCGGGACATCGACCCGGACGGTCACCGGACGCCGATCCGCTGAGGACGACGCGTCGGTCGCGTCGTCGCCGTGTCCAGCCGGGTTCGCGCGCTGTGCGGTCGCCGGCTCGAGCGCCCCGACGGTCTTGCCAACGTCGACCGTGGTCGGGCCGATCGAGGATGAGGCCAGAAGCGGCCGCTCGGTCGGTGCGGTGGCGTGCGTGGCGGCGACCGCGAGGCTGCCGCCTGCGAGCAGCACGGCGAGCAGAAGCAACGGCGCGTGGTGACGCCGGCCGCGCGCGTCCGAGCGAGGACGCCGGGCGCGTGGTGGACGTGCGGGCATCGTTCGACCTCCGTGCTGGGCCGGCCGCTGGCCCGGGCAGGACACGATCGGTCCGGAGCCCAGAGGTCGTCGGCCGGGGAACGCGCGGCCAGCGGATGAGGCGGGGAGGAGATGCAGCGGCCACCGACGGTGTGGCCGAGAACCGGCTCGCGCAGGTACGACGGACATGGTGGCGAGACGGGCGTGCGCCGTCGCCACCCCCGACCCGTCCGTCCGGACGAGCCGACCTACGGCCGGGGCCGGACCGCCGCAGCAGGCACACCTACGGGCCCGTAACCTGCGCGCTCTGCACCCGGTCCACCGTCCACGCACCGTCCAAACACGGTTCGGCACCGGACCACTGCGGATGAGCAGCCGAACCGAGGTCACGATGCGCGGCAACACCACCTTCCAGCACTCCAACACCTCCGTCCTCGCCGTCGAGGCCGCTGACGCCCCGATCGTCGTGCCCTCCGCGCAGTTCGACGAGGCCTTGGCCGACACCTACGAGCGGTTGGGGCTGCGCCCCGGACTGCTCGAAGAGGTGGCCGGGATCTTCGAGCGCCGCTGGTGGCCGGATGACGTCAGCTACGCCGACGCCGCCTCCCTCGCGGGCGAGCAGGCCATCCAGGCGTCCGGTGTCGACCGGGACGACATCGGGCTGCTGATCGACACCTCGGTGTGCCGCGCGCACCTCGAACCGTCGGCCGCGGTGGACGTCCACCGGCAGTTGGGGCTGTCGACGGGCTGCTTGAACTTCGACCTGGCCAACGCCTGCCTGGGGTTCGTCAACGCCATGCACCTGGCGGCCACGATGATCGATAGCGGGCAGATCACCCACGCCCTGGTCGTCGACGGGGAGGGCAGCCGCTACACCCAGGAAGCGACGATCGAGCGGCTGAACCGCGAGGAGGCCACCGTCGCCAACGTCTTCGACGAGTTCGCGACGCTGACCCTCGGCTCCGGCGGGGCCGCGATGGTCCTCGGCCGTTCCGACGACCACCCGGAAGGCCACCGCGTCATCGGCGGCGAGTCGCGCGCCGGCACCCAGTACAACGACCTGTGCATCGGCGACATCGACGGGATGCAGACCGACACCAAGGCGCTGCTCGACGCCGGGCTGGAGATCGCGGACGCGACCTGGATCACCGCACGCGAGAACGGGTGGGACTGGGCCCACGCCGACCACTACGTCATGCATCAGATCTCGCAGGTCCACACCCAGCTGATGTGCAAGCAGTTGGGCATCGACCCGGACCTGGTACCGCTGAGCTTCCCGATGCGCGGCAACATCGGACCAGCCTCGATCCCGACGACGCTCGCCCAGCACCAGGAGCACATCCGCCCCGGCGACACCGTCATCCTGGGCGGCATCGGGTCCGGCATCAACACCACCGCGACCGAACTGCGCTGGTGAGCACGATCGCGCCGGCCAGCCTGCCCCCGGAGGGGCTGCCAGGACTCGATCCGGGGTGGTCGCGGCTGGTCGAGGCCACCGATCCCGACGGCGTCCCACGCACCTGGCACGTGCTCGACACCCACCACGTGCCGGACACCCGACCCGCGCCTGGCGTTGAGGCGGCCACCCCCGCCGCCGGCAACGGGGCGGCGCCGGTGGGGACGATCCTGTGCGTGCACGGCAACCCGACCTGGTCGTACGCCTTCCGCCACCTGCTCGCCGAGCCGCCGCCAGGGTGGCGGGTGATCGCCGTCGACCAGTT
>SKNP01000358.1 GCA_007120485.1 Nitriliruptoraceae bacterium | reverse complement strand
GGCCCACCACCTGAGGACGCCGCGCAGCCCGCCGGAACCCGGCGGGGACGCGTGACGTCCTACCCGGCAGCCGATCCCCAGGAGTCCCCACGTGCGAGCCCGTGCGACGATCGCGACGGCCGCAGCGGCCGTGCTGCTGCTCGCCGCCTGCGGTGACCCCGCCGACGGCCCCGGTCCCGCCGACACCGACGATGGCACCGCGACCGGCACCCAGCCGGCCAGCGACGGTGAGGTGGCCTGGATCCACCACGGCGAGGTCGAGGCCACCCTCGACGGCCGAGCCGCGGCCGAGGCGCTCGAGGACCCGGACACGCTCGCCGACGCGTGGGCGACCCACGGGTTCGACGGTGACCCGCCGACGGTCGACTTCGACGACGAGGTGGTGCTGCTGCTCGGCCGTCCCGACAACGCCTGCCCGGACCAGCCGGTCGAGCTCGCCGTGGACGACGCCGGCCACCTCGACATCGAGTGGGTGACCCCACCCGGCGGCTGCACCGACCCGCTGATCCTGTGGCTCCACGCCCTGACGGTCCACCGTGGGGTGCTGGCCGAGGAGGTCACCTACGGCCCCGACGAGCCGTTCGAAGGTGAGCTGGAGGCGGTCACGCTCGAGCTGCCGCCCTACGACGGCGACGCGCCGCCACCTCCGACCCTGGAGGACCTCGACCAGGAGGCGATGACCGACGAGGAGATCGATGCCGTCTTCGCCGATCACCCGGTCGAACGTTGCGGCCCCGAGCACGAACCGTTCCGCGACGACACGGTCGACGGCGACCTCAGCGACGACCCGCAGGTCGCCGACGCGCAGCGGGACCGTGCCGGGTTCGGTGTCCCAAGCGACGAGGCCAGCACCCGCGCGGCCATGGAGGCCGACGATGCCGCCGACCAGGACGTCGACGACGACGGGCTGGTCGACGGCGAGGAACCGCTCGGCGCCTACGGCTTCCCGCTGACCGAGGCGGAGCTCCAGGCCAGCCAGGATGCGGAGGCGTTGGCCGCCGACGCTCGTGAGCTCCTGGATGACGAGGGCATCGACACCCGGTTCGACGCGATCCCCGTCATCGACCGCGCCGACGAGGTCCGCGCGGTCGTCGCCACCGACCAGGCCCGTGTGGACGAGGTCCAGCAGCTGCTCGACGCGTCGTTCGGCGAGGGCGCCGTAGCCGTCGAGGTGCTGCCGTGGCCGCCACGCGACGTGGCCGACGCGCAGGACGCGTTGATGGAGCTGATGGGCGGCGCGGACGAGGGCCCCGGCGCCATCACCGGGATGGGCGGGCCACCCGGGCCGGTGCAGCTGTCGATGGTCGACCCGACCGTCGACGCGCTGGATGCGATCGCCGACCAGGTCGACCCGGCCCTGGTGTGCGTCGACGTCCAGCGCAGCGGCGTCGGCCCGGAGACGCTGGACGTCGCACCCGACGACGCCGGCTGATCAGCGGGAGGCGCTCAGCCCTCGTCGGGGACCCACGGTGGCCGGGGCGCCTCGATCGGTTCCAGCTGCGATGGGACCGTCCCGAACCGGTCGGTGCGCTGCTGCCAGGCACGCCAGGCGGCGGTGATCTCGTCCTTGTCGCGCGCGACGAAGTTCCACCACATCTGCACCCGTTCGCCGAGCGGCTCCCCACCGATCAGCATCACCCGGGCGCCGGCATCGCTCGCCTCGATCGGGAGCTCCTCGATCCCCTGCGGCACCATCGCGAGCCAGCCCGGCTCGACGACCTCCGGGCCGACCTTGACCTTCCCGTCGACCGGCGCGACGGCGTGCTCGAAGCTCGGATCGAGCGGCAGCACCGTCCGGCCCGCCCGCAGGCGCAGGTCCGCGCCGATCAGCGGGGTGTCGACGGTGGCGTCCGATGCCGCGCCAGCCAGCGAGCCGACCAGCACGGTCCCTTCGGCCTGACCGACCGTGACCACCGGCAGGTCGGCGAGGTGCTCGAACCGCGAGCTGCCGTGCCGGGTCGCCTCCGGCTGGGCGATCCACAGCTGGACGCCGCGGAACGGCGGTTCGGCCGCGAGCTCGGCGTGGGCGATGCCGTTGCCGGCCGTCATCAGGTTCAGCTGGCCGGGGCGGATCAGCTGCTCGGTGCCGAGCGAGTCGGCGTGCAGCGCCTCGCCCTCGAGCAACCAGGTCACCGTCGACAGCCCGATGTGCGGATGCGGGCCGACCTCCAGCGGGTCCGGGTTCAGGGCGTCCTCCGGCCCGATCAGGTCGGTGAAGCACCACGCCCCGACGGTCCGCCGACCCTTGGTCGGAAGCACCCGGGTCACCGCGAGCCCGCCGACCTCGGCGCGGCGGCCCTCGCGGGCTTCGATGCCCTCGAGGCGTTCGTCCTCGCACTCCGCGTCGGGCTGCTGGATCGGTCCGCTCATCGGCGTCTCCTCCCCCGACGTCGCCGCCGGTCTCCCGGTCGCGTCCGCGTGGCGGGACGCCACCACCTCGACGTCGAGGTGGTGGGCGCCTCGTGCCGGAGCAGGCGCCTCACGGCAACCGTACCGCCAGGCTCAGATCGGCGGTCGGCCACCATGGTGTCGCTGCCCGGCGGTAGCGTCCCCGACCACCGTCGACCGAGGAGGGCGTGTGGGGTTCGGGGTCGGGTTCCGCGTCGCCCCGGGGGTGCGGCTGCGGGCGACGCGTCGGGGTCCACGGATGTCGCTCGGGCCCCGAATGTCGCGCGTCCACCTCGGTGGCGGCACACCCGCGGTCTCCGCGGGCAAGGGCCCGATCACGGTCTGGCAGACCCTGTCCGGTGGCGGGCACGAACGAGGCACCCACCCGGACGGGTCGGCGTCGTCGCGCAAGGCCAACGAGTGGGCGACGATCCGCGACCACCTCGACCGCCTGCTCTCCCAGCACCTCGAACCGGTCACGCACGCGCAGCGGCCGATCACCCCGCCGCCGGCCCCGGTGGACCGGCGCCGGGTGAAGCGCGAGCTCCGCCGCGACCAACGGGCGGGGTTGCGGCGGTGGCAGCTCAAGGAGCGCCGAGCCGCCCGTCAGCGGGCGGACGCGCTGGTCGATCCGGAGGTGGCCCGGCGCCGTGCGGTGGCGGAGGAGGAAGCGGCGCAGGCACAGCGCGATGCGGACGCCTGGTGGCAGGCGCTGCTCGACAACGACCCGGAGACCGTCACCGACCGGCTCGAGTCCGCGCTCACCGAGCACGCGATGCCCGCGAGCGTGACGGCGGTCGAGGGCGCCACGGCCCACCTCGTCGTCCCGGTCCTGCCACACGACCAACTGGTCGGCAACCGCGAACCCACCCGGACCGACAAGGGCAACCTGTCGCTGGCGCGGATGACCAAGACCCGCCAACACGAGCTCTACCAGGCGACCATCTCCTCCGCGGTGATCGCGGTCGCCGCGGAGGCCTTCGCGGTGGCGCCGGGCTTGGACGCGGTCCACGTGGCCGTGGTCTGTCCGGAGCACATCGGTGGTCCGGCCGTCCTGCTGCTCGCCGAGCTGTCACGGGCGCAGGTGCTGCCGGATGGCGCGACGACCCCGGTGGTCGGCGACCTCGTCCAGGCAGCGGAGAACGGACGAGCGACGCTGGTACGCGACCAGGGCAACCGCATCGGCGCCTTGCGGCCGTTGTCGAGCGACGATCCGGACGTCGCGATGCTTCTGGATGCGATCGACGCGCAGTAGCCTTCCGTCGCGGCTCGACACGACCGCACCCCGCACCGACGACCCGACCGACGTCGACCCGTCCGCCGATCGGAACCCGATCCCATGAGCCGTTGGCCCCGCGTCCTGATCGGCCTGATCATCGTGGCCGTGGTCGGTGTGGGCGCCGTTCGCATCGTGACCGGGCTGATGCCACCGCCCACGCTCGGCCTCACCGAGGAGGGCGAGCTCCGGCCGTGCCCGGATAGTGACAACTGCGTCCACTCCGCCGCCGCGGACGAGCGGCACGCCATCGACCCGCTGGCGTGCGACATGGACGACCTCGACCGGGTCGTCGACCGCGCCGTGGCGACCCTCGACCGGACCAGCTTGGAGACCGTCGAGGACGGCTACGCCCACCTCGAGGCCCGCTCGCTGCTGTTCGGCTTCGTCGACGACCTCGAACTGCATGCCACGCTGGGACGCATCGAGGTCCGCTCAGCGGCACGACTCGGCGAGAACGACCGTGGCGTCAACCGGGAGCGCGTCGAGGAGCTGCGCACCTCCGTCCGCGACATCTGCGGCTAGGGGGACATCGCCTCCCCCGAGCGTCGCTTTGACCCCCCGGTCCGCCGGACGTACCCTCCGCGCTCGTGCCGCGAGCCGGCACGTTTCCTCGGTGGGTGTAGCTCAGTTCGGTTAGAGCGCTCGGTTGTGATCCGAGAGGCCGGGGGTTCAAGTCCCCTCATCC
>SKNP01000472.1 GCA_007120485.1 Nitriliruptoraceae bacterium | reverse complement strand
TCACCGGTGCGGAGCGCGGATCCGCGCCCCGCACCGGGAGTCGTGGGGTCTCACTCCCCGTCGGGGCGCCGCGCGGACAGGTCGTCGAGGGCCGGGGTCAGCCCGTCGGTGACGTCGTCACGGTCCTCCGAGGTGAGCTCCAGGCCAGCCCCTCGCGCGGCCATGGTCAGCAGATGCGAGAAGTCCTCGTCGCCGAGCCCGTTGCCGATCATGTCGACGATGCGCTGGTGGACGTCGGCCGATACCGGCAGCGGCACGTCGAGCTCGCGGGCCGCCTCGAGTCCCAGCTCGAAGTCCTTGCGCAGCAGGTGCCCGGTGAACGTCGGGGAGAAGTCGAGGTTGACCAACCCCGGCGTCTTGTAGTGGCTGAACGTCGACCCCATCACGCTGCCGTTGATGAACTCGAGGTAGTCGGCGCGGTCGATACCGGCCTTCTCCGCAAGGGTGCTGGTCTCGGCCAGCATCTGGGAGACCACGCCGAGGATCAGGTTGTGGCAGATCTTGACGAGCCGGGCGCGGTCACCGTCACCGACGTAGGTGACGCTCTTACCGAAGACGTCGAGGTAGGGCTTGGCCAGCTCGTAGCCGCTCTGCGGCCCACTGACGACCACGCCGAGGCGGCCGGACTTGACCACCTTGGGGCTGCCGCTGACCGGGGCCGCCAGCACCTGACAGCCGTTCTTGTCCGCTTCGACCCGGACCGTGTCCGACGCTTCCGCGGAGATGGTGGACGAATCGACGATCAGCTGCGGCGAGGTGCCGTCGACCGTCAGCAGCCCGTGGTCGCCCGTCATGACGTCGACGAACACCTCCGAGGAGGAGACGATCGTGAACACGATGTCGCAGTCGGCCAGCTCCGACGGCTGGTCCACGATGGTGGCGCCGACGGAAGCCAGGGGCTCAGCCTTCGCCCGGGTGCGGTTCCAGACCTTCAGATCATGTCCGGCGTTGAGCAACCGCAACGCCAGCTCGTAGCCCATCCGGCCCGTACCCAACCAGCCCAACTTGAGCTCGCCATCCGCACCCATGTGCACCCTCTCCTACGTCGTGATGGTCCATCGTGGTGGTGGTCGTCTCCGTCCGGCCGGTGCCGGTGGAGCCTCGCGGCGCGTGGGGGCTTCCCACTGCACGCGACCGTCATCGAGCGCCCGAACCGCCGGACGCCGACCAACGAGTGGCCTCCCGTCGGACGCGCTCCTCAGGCGCCCGCGGTCGGAACAATCGTTTGCAATACGATGCCGCACGCCCTCCCGGTTGTCAAGGCAGAACACCGCGCGTGACCGCACGGCCCCAGCGGGAGGTCGTCGGTACGGCGCCGGTGACCAACGAGGCGGCGCCGGCGTGTGGCACGGTGGCCAGCGAGGCGGCGCGCCGTGCGGCACGGTCGCCAGCGGGGCGGCGTCGGCGTGCGGCATGGTCGCGTGCTCGCCGACCCTTGCGATCGACCCCGGCAACCTCTTGCAATCGATTGCAGACCGGCCTATGCTCGCGCCGGGAGCGCACCACACCTCGGGGTCGGCCGCGTCCGCCGGTCGCCCCGCACGTTCTGGTCCGGGAGGCCGTCATGGGCGACAACCGCCATCTCGTCGTCCGCGCTGCGGACGCGGTGCACACCGTTCCATCCGAGTTCGCGGAGCACAGCCGGGGGTTCACCCGCTGGTCAGCGATCACGGGCGAAGGTCCCTCGGTCCACATGGAGTTCGGCATCTGCCACCTCGATGCCGACGGCCGGATCGACGCCCACGTCCACTCGTTCGAGGAGAGCTTCTACGTCCTCCAGGGCGAGGTGGTGTGCGACACCCCCGAGGGCGCGTTCCGGCTCCAGCCGGGCGACTACGGCTACGTCCCGGCGTCGACGCCACACGCCTGGCGCAACCTCAGCGACGCGCCGGCGCGATGGGCGCAGATGAGCGCGCCACAGCCGAGGCTGACCGGCGGCCAGGACACGTTCTTCGTGGACGCTCTGCCCGCCGACCGTCCGCTGCAGACCATCGACGCCCGCGATCCCCGGACGCGCTCGTTCGGTCACATCGAGGCGCACAACATGGACCCGGCCCAGCAGACCCAGGACAAGCTGGCCGAGTCGGCGAGCATGCGCACGGCGCTGCTGGTCTACAGCGGCATCAGCGTGAAGATGATGGTGGACTCCGACCTCGGGGCGTTCCTCCAGACGATGTTCATGGTCCAGTACGAGCCGGGGGGCTTCGCCGGCGCGCACGACCACCCGTTCGAGGAGGCCTACCTGATCCTCGAGGGCGTGACCGATGCCACCCTGGACGGGGTCGCCTACCGGCTCGAACCCGGCGACATCGCCTTCTCCGGCGTCGGCTCGACCCACGCTTTCACCTGCCCCAAGGGCCAGTCGGTCCGGTGGTTGGAGACCCAGGCCCCACAACCCCCCGGACGGCACGCCTACCGGTTCGGCCGGGACTGGACCTACCTCGGCGACCAACTCGCCTGACCGACCCCGATCGGTCCCACCCACCGACCCAGGTCGACCCCACCCACCGACCCAGGCCCAGCGCCCCACTCCACCGAGATCGCACCAGCGGCACGTCAGCAACGTCCGCCACCAGACGCTACGAGCCCGACCAGCACCAGGAGAGAACCATGGCCGACACCGGCAGCGTCGTCGTCATCGGCGGGACCGCGGGGCTCGGCCTCGCGACCGCCCAGCACTACGCCGACCGCGGCTTCGAGGTGGTGGTGTCCAGCCGCGACCGCGGGCGAGCGGAGGAGGCCGCCGCGACGATCGGCGGCGCCACCCGCGGGATCGCGGTCGATCTGTCCCAACCGGCCGGCCTGGCCGACCAGCTCGCCGAGGCGGGCCGGGTGCGCCACCTCGTGGTGGCCGCGATCGAGCGTGACGAGAACACCGTCCGCGACTACGACATCGCCGGAGCAGCTCACCTGGTGACCCTGAAGCTGGTCGGTTACGCGGAGGTGGTGCATCAGCTGATCCCCAGCCTCACCGACGACGCGTCGATCGTGCTCTTCGGGGGGTTGGCGAAGGAGAAGCCCTACCCCGGCTCGACCAACGTCACCACGGTCAACGGCGGGATCAGCGCGATGATCCGCACCCTGGCGCTGGAGCTGGCACCGATCCGGGTCAACGCGATCCACCCGGCGGTGGTCGGTGATACCCCGTACTGGCAGGCCAAGCCGGCCTCGGTCCTCGATGCGCTGGTGGAGGCCACCCCGACCGGGCGGCTGGTCACCACCGACGAGATCGTCGACGCCGTACGCTTCCTGCTCGAGAACGGGTCGATGAACGGCACCAACCTGTCGGTCGACGGCGGTTGGCTGCTGCGCTGACCCGGTGCCCGGACGACGGGAGGCAGCAGGGTGAGCCGGTTCGCTGACCCGGGACGGGTCACGATCCGCGACGTCGCGGACGCCGCCGAGGTCCACATCTCGACGGTCTCACGCGCGCTCGATCCGGACAAGAGCTCCCTGATCGCAGCGGCGACCCGAGACCGGGTCCTGGCCACCGCCGACCAGCTCGGCTACCAGCCACACCTGGTGGCCAGCGGGCTCCGACGCGGCCGCACCCGCACCGTGGGCGTGGTGCTGCCGGATCTCGGCAACCCGATCTACGCCCCGTTCGCCCGGGGGCTGACCCACGCCCTCGATCGGGGCGGGATCGTCCCGGTGGTCGCCGACACCGAAGACGACCACGGTCGGCTCGAGCGGGTGCTGCGCCACCTCACCGAGCGACGGGTCGACGCCATCGTGGTCGCGGCCGCTCGGCTGGACGACGCGCCGCTGCTCACCGCGATCGTCGAGCAGGGCGTGCCCGTCGTCACCGCGGTCCGCATCCTGCCGGGTTCCGGCCTCCCCCAGGTCTTCCACGACGACCACGCCGGGGGGCGCCTGGCTGGCGAGCACCTGGCCGACCTCGGCCACCAGCGAGTCGCACGCGTCCGAGGGCCGCAGGACGTCCAGGCGTTCCAGTCGCGGTCCGCTGGCTTCGTCGAAGGCATCGGCGGTACCGATCGACTGACCGAGGAACCAGCCGCAGCCTCGGCCCCCGACGACGACGATGGCCTGCGCGTGACCCGGGCGCTCCTCGACCTCGTCGAACCACCACCGACGGCGATCTTCGCGGAGAACGACGCCCTTGCTCTGGGGGTCCTCCAGGCACTACGCGAGGCCGGCCTGCGCTGCCCGGAGGACATCTCGGTCGTCGGCTACAACGATGCGCCGTTCGCCGCGCACGCCGCCCCGCCGCTGACCACGATCCGGCTCTCGGCGTACGACGTCGGCTGGCGGGCCGGCACGCTCGCGATGGCCGCCATCGACCGACCCGACGAGCCGCACGAGGAACCCCAGGTCCCGCCAGAACTGGTCGTGCGCCG
>SKNP01000053.1 GCA_007120485.1 Nitriliruptoraceae bacterium | reverse complement strand
TCACCGGCACCGTCGTCGCCAAGGCCTCGGTCCAGATCGCCGACGACGTCGGCGCCAAGGCCATCATGGTCTTCTCGTTCTCCGGGGCCTCGATCCAGCTGGTGTCGAAGTTCCGTCCGAGTCAGCCGATCATCGGGTTCACCAGCGAGGACTCGACGCTGCTCCGCCTGCCGTTGATGTGGGGGACCGCCGGCGCGAAGGTGGGGGAGAAGGACCAGTCCAACGCCCTGATCCGCGCAGCTGACGACATCTGCCTCGAACACGGCTACGGCGAACGCGGCGACCTGGTGGTCATCGTCTCCGGCATCCCCGGCGGCAAGGGCGGCACCAACCGCGTGATGGTCCACAAGCTCGGCGAGCAGCCGACCTGACCCAGCGGTCAGCGGCCCACGTCGACCGGTTCGTCGGGTGGGCCATGCTCGCGCAGGTCGGCCAGGTGGTGGGCCAGCTGCGCTGGGGCCAGCTCATCGGACGTGCCTTCGAACTGCTCCGTCGACCACCAGGCGACCCCGCGGGTGCCGACATCCCCGGACGGAGCCGCAGCCGGATCGAGGGCGTCGATCCGGGCGAGGAACCAACGCTCGGTCTGCTCGATGGTGAGCCCCCGGAACGTGAACCGCACCTGCCGCCACCACACCCACGGTCCCAGGGGCGGGGTGACGTCGAGTTCCTCGCGCAGCTCACGCCGGGCCGCATCCTCGTGCGACTCACCCGGGTCCAGCCCTCCGCCGGGCGCGGTCCAGATACGACGGCCGGGTTCGGGTTCGTAGGCGATCAGCAGCACCCGGTCGTCCGGATCGATGAGCAACACCCGTGCGGCGTCGCGTTCCAGCGGCTGGTCGGGTCCGCCGACGTCCGGCTCCGGCTCGCGGCGCGGATGCGGCGGCACGACCCGCGAGGCCAGGATGCGGGTGACGTCGACGGCGTGGAGCCGGGCGTGCCGATCGATGATCAACAGCAGTTCGCCGTCGGCGGCGGCCAGGCGGCCAACCACGTCCGACGGGCGTGGGCCGCGGTCGGGGTCGTCGACCAGGTGCCGCACCGAGACGCGTTCACCGACATGCTCGGTCGTCACGTCACGGCGGTAGCTCGGACGCAGCTGCCCGATCCGCGGTCCGCCTCCCTCGCTCACGCCACCGCCCGATCCTCGATGTGTACCTCGACGGCGTAGACCTCCTCGAACAACCGGGTGCGGCGGGCCAGCTCAGCGGCGGTGACGTGCAGCCCACCACCGTCCAACCACAGCTCGACGCGACCTCGGTCCCGGCGGACCTGGACGTGGGTGACGGCCTGGTCATGGGCCCGGTCGAGGCCGTCGGCGACCTGCAACAGCGGGAGCAACCGCTCGGTGCGGTGCCGGTCGGCGGCAGCGAGCGACGCGAACGCCGGGAAGCTCGCGGAGATCCCGCGCGACGGGTGGAACCGCACCAGGGTGCTGAGGATCGCGACCTCGATGGGGGAGAAGCCGCGCAACTCCGCGTTCTCCACCAGGTACGCGCCGTGGACCTGCTGGCGTCGCAGCGCCAACGCCCCACCGATCGCGTGCAGCCGCGCGGCGAGGATCAGCAGCTCCCGGTCGCCGGGACCGAGCCCGTGCAGCTGGGCGGTCCCGTCGAACAGCTGGCCCGCGAGCTCCGCCACGTGGTCGCTGTGCGGATCGGTGTCGGCCCGCAGCGATCGGCGGAGCCGGGCCACCTCGTCAGCCCGCAGGACGGTCGCTTCCGGCGGCTGGAAGGAGCCGGCAGCGTCCAGCAGCAGGCCTTCGCGCAACCCCCAGTCGCTGACGGTCACCTCCCGGACGGCGAGCCGCTCCAGCGTGCGCGTCAGGACCGCGGCGGCGACGTGCACGTGATCGGCTCGGCGGGACTTCATCCCCGGCACCTTGCTCCGCCGGGCCAGGTCGACACCGGTGAGGTGGTCACGCAGGGCGGCGAGCTCGGTGGTCGGCAGGGTCAGCTGGTTGACGGTCGCCGGCAGCCAGCGAGCGCGACCAGCTGCGGCCAGCCGGCCGAGCGCACGTACGGTGCCGCCGACCGCGATGCAGGTCGCGGGGGCGTGGGCCTGCACCTGCTCGACGAGCGGGTCGATGTTGCCCTCGACCTGCTCGCGCAGCCACGCGAGGTCGCGGGCGCTCGGAGGGTCGTCGACGACATCGGCCGAGAGACGGCTGGCGCCGAGCGGTGTGGACGTCGACCAGCTCACCTGATCCCCGACCCCGATCGCGAGTTCCAGCGAGCCGCCGCCCAGGTCGAGCACCAGCACCGGCTCCGCCCCCACCGCCACCGAGGCGCGCACCCCCAGGTAGGCCAGTCGCGCTTCCTCCTGACCGTCCAACACCCGGATCGGGGTCCCAGCCACGTCGCGCAGCCGGTCGAGCACCTGCTGGCCGTTGGAGGCATCCCGCAGGGCGGCGGTGGCGACCGCCTGCACGGTGGTGGCGCCGGCTCGGCGAGCGAGTTCGGACAGGTGGGCGACCGTGTCGACGGCCGCTTGCGCCTGCTCGGCCGGGATCTCCCCGTGACGCGCGACGGCGCGGCCGAGGTGCAGCATCTCCCGCTCGCGCAGCAGCGGCGCGACCGAGGCCCCGTCGAGGTCGGCGACGAGCACGTGGAAGGAGTTGCTTCCGAGGTCGAGGACCGCGGCCCGCACGGTCAGTCGACCTCCGGGGGTGCGAGGTACTCGAGGCGACCCGGGTCCGGCCAGCCCTCGAGGATCCAGGTCGACCCCTTCGGCCAACGGGGCCGATCGCTGATGGCACCGCGGCGTCGCAGCGAGGTGATGATCGCCCCCAGGACGTCGCCGTGGCTGCACAGCAGCACGTCGCTCGACCGCAGCCGACGCAGAAGCCGGTCGGCCACGTCCAACGGTGTCCCCTCCGCCAGGGCGTCGTCGACCTCGACGGCTAGGCCACGCGCGTGGGCGATCGGCTCGACCGTGTCGATGCAGCGACGTGCCGGGCTCGAGAGGATCGAGGCGACCGGTTCGGCGGCGAGGTGGTCGACCAGGGCCTGCGACTGGGCGCGTCCCGTCGCCGACAACGGTCGGGCGCTGTCGTCGCCGGTCCAGGCGGCGCGGTCACCGGCATCGGCGTGCCGTACGAGCAGCAGCGTCATCGATCGCTCCCTCCGCCGCGATGCCGACGGAGGTCGGCGCGCGGGGCATCCGAGGTGTCGAAGGTCGTCGCCAGCGCCTGCTGGACCAGGGCGAGATCGGCAGGGTAGGTGAGCAGGTCCGCGACCTCGGTGACGGGCACGAACCGGGCCTGGTCGACCTCACCGTCGGCCGGTCGCTGGGCCGGATCACCCGTGACGGGGGTCATCGCCCACCACCACACGTGCTTGGTCCCGCTCGGGATCGGGTAGCTCATCGGCTCCAGTGCGGGGCCGAGTTCGGCGCGGACCCCGGTCTCTTCCTCGACCTCCCGGAGCGCCGCGTCGGCCGGGCTCTCACCGGGATCGAGCTTGCCCTTGGGCAACGACCAGTCCTGGTGCTTGACGCGATGGACGATGAGGACCTCCCGACCGCTCGGGTAGGGACGCAGGACCACCCCGCCGGCGGCGAGCGTCACGGAGCCGCTCACGATCCGCTCCGCAGCCGGGCACGTTCCTCGAGCGTCCGATGGGTGTCGACCCCGCGTTCGGTCGGGACTCGACGCCAACGGCCGTCGGCGAGCAACTCCCAGGCGAGCATGTCGTCGGCGAGGTTCACCTCGAGGATCTCCTCCAACCGGCCCTTGAGGAGCGGATCCTCGACGAAGGCCAGCGCCTCGACGCGGCGGTCGAGGTTGCGGGGCATCAGGTCGCCTGAGCCGATCACGTAGTCGTGACCGCGTGCGGCGCTACCGAACCGGTAGACCCGTGAGTGCTCCAGGTACCGCCCGACGATCGAGCGGACGTGGATGGTCTCCGACAACCCCGGGACACCGGGACGCAGACAGCAGATCCCGCGGACGATCAGGTCGATCGGCGTCCCTCGTTGCGATGCGTCGTAGAGCGCGTCGATGATCGTGGCGTCGACCAGGCTGTTCATCTTGGCCACGATGTGGCCGTCCTCGGCCTGCGCCTCCCGTTCGATCAGCTCCAGCATCCGTCGGCGGAACGTGGTGGGCGCGACCAGCAGCTTGCGGTACTCCGACTGTTGCGAGTAGCCGGTGAGGACGTTGAACAGGTCCGACAGGTCGGCGCCGAGATCGGGGTCGGCGGTCAACAGGCCGAGATCCTCGTAGATCCGCGCGGTGCGGTCGTTGTAGTTGCCGGTACCGATGTGGGCGTAGCGTCGGACGCGGCCGGACTCGCTGCGGACCACCATCGAGATCTTGGTGTGGGTCTTGAGGCCCACCACCCCGTAGGCGACGTGGACGCCGGCCTCCTCGAGGGC
>SKNP01000152.1 GCA_007120485.1 Nitriliruptoraceae bacterium | reverse complement strand
TACCGGGCCCTGGTGGTGCTGCGGCACGTCGCGACACCGGTGTACCGCGCGATCACCTCCCGGATGGAGCGCGCCGGCGGCACCCGCGACTGACCCGCTCGGATGGCGAGCCGGCAGCGACGGTCCAAGCGGTCCATGGCACGCGACCAGCAGCGCTAGCGTGTCGCGGCCTGCCGACCCACCGGAGCCTGCAACGTGCACGAGGTCCGACCCTCCCATCGTGGCGGCCGCGGGTTGTTCGCCACCCAGCGGATCCGCGCGAACACGCTGCTGATGGAAGCGCCGCTGCTGCTGATCCCCGGCGACCATCGCGAGGCGCTGCGGTCGACGATCGTCGACGACTACGTCTACGAGTGGGAGGAGGACGGCACCGCCGCGCTCGTGCTGGGCGTGTCGTCGATGTGCAACCACAGCGACGCCCCGAACGCCTATCTGTGGCTGGTTCCGGACACCTCGACGGCGGAGCTGTGGTCGCTCTCCGCGATCCGCCGCGATGACGAGATCACCGTGTCGTACCGAGCGGACGGCACCGACGCCCCACTGTGGTTCGACATCGTCGACGACTAGCCGAAGCATCGCCGCTGGTCAGAAGGACTTGGCCTGGCGGCTGCGCGTGGTTCACTCGTTGGGCGACCGGGCGCGTCCGGCACCCCAGCGAGCGCCGGACGCCCGGCAGCCACCACGAGGAGACCACCGTGAGCGACCCGAACGATCCGACGCGCCGATCCGACCTGCCCCCGCCCGACGGGACGACGCAGCCGCAGGACCACGGGGACCCGACCCAAGCGATGAGCGGTCACCCCGATGACGCCGGCGCGACCCAGCAGATGGATGCCACGGCCGCCAGCCCGGGCGCTCCCGAGAACCCCCCGTGGGAGGGCGTCGCGCAGCAATCGCCGGACGGCCCGCCGGGGATCCGGCCCGAGGACGAACTCGAGGAGGAGCCCGAACCGGAGAAGCGACCCGGCCGCGACGCCACCTTCGCGCTCATCGGGCTGATCGTCGGTGTGATCGTGGCCTTCATCATCATCGCCCTCGGCTCCGGGGACCCGGTGGACGAGGTCGCCGAAGAGGACCCGGAGACGGCGGCACAAATCGAGGAACTCGAGGCTCAGGTCGAGGAACGGGACGCGCAGATCGAGGACCTCGAAGCACGCCTCGCCGAAGCGGAAGCCGCCGCAGGCGAACGCGACGAGGACATCCAGGCCCAGCAGGAGGCGCTCGACGACCGCGCCGAGGGGCTCGACCAGCGGGCTGCCCAACTCGACGAGCGCGAAGCGGCGCTCGACGAACGGGAAGCCGCCATCGAACAGCGTGAGGCCGAAGCGGACCAGCCGACCGACGAGCCCGACGATGGCAACGGCAACGGCAACGGCTTGGACACGGACGAACTCACCGAGGACGCGGAGACGATCATCGACGAGGTCCTCAGCCGGATCCGCGACCTGTTCGGCGGGAACTGAGGCCCATGCCGGCACCAGCCGCCCATCCGAGACCCCCGACGAACGACGGTGGCCGCCTGACCATGCGCTGGCGCCCGGGTGACCTCTAGGTTCATCCCGCACCGCCTCGACGAGGTAGGCACCCGGGCGCGAAGGGGCATCGCGCACCGGGCCGCCCGGCGCTACCGCAGCGACCGTCGGGCGTATCGAGGTGGGTCGCCGCGAGCACCCGCAACCGACGGAAGGGGCCGAGGGTGCGACCACGCAGGACCGTACGGATCGCCGCGCTGCCAGCCAGCCTGGCACTGCTTCTCGCCGGCTGCGGCGCCGACACCGATGAAGAGCCGGCCGACGACGTCGACGAGGACGTGGTCGAGGAGGACGACCTCGACGAGACGGATGACCCCGACGACACGGACGACGCCGACGCGGCGGAGGACGCCGACGCGGCGGAGGACGCCGAAGCGGGTGACGACGGATCCGCCGACGATCCGGATGCCGAGGTCGCCGACGGCGAGCTCGTCGGTCTGGGACAGAACGTGTTCACCGACGAGCGACACGACCACGAACTCGCCGGTGAAGCCGAACCCGGGACCGCTGAGGTCGTCACGGCCGCCGGGGCGATGACCCTCGAACAAGGCACCTGCAGCGCCGCGACCGGTGTCAGCACCCAGGAGGACGGCGAGGGCAGCTTCCAGATGCAGTTCAGCGGGGAGACCGACGAGGGCGAGGATGTCAGCCTGCAGATCACCCGCGAGGTGGGCGTGGTCGATGACATCGCGGGCCAAGGCGAGCGGGCCGGCATGATGATGGATCCCGCCGGCGAGGGCCACGAGGGTGAGATCGCTTGGAGCCAGGAAGAGGGCGAGACGCCCGAGTTCCGGTCGGGAGACGGTGAGCTACCGATCGTGAAGGTCGGCGAGGACCTCGAAGGCACGATCGCGGGCACCATGGAGGATGACCGCGGCGGCGCCCTCGATGGCGAGTTCATCGCCGCCGTCAACTGCGACTGAGCTGACCGCCGGCCGGGACGCCCCCGCGGTGGCGTCGGGGACCGCTCCTCGACGCCACCGCGGTGATCAGCCCTCGCGGGAGGACGCCCAACGGTCCCCCTCGGCCGGCTCCGGGTCGAACGGGGTCGCCGCCCAGCGATCACCGGCGTCGACGTCCTGGTCGAACCGGTAGGCCGGCGGCTCGATGCCGGTCGAGCGGTAGGGCTGTGCACCCGGGTCGCGGTACAGCCGCGCTGCGCTCGGCAGGGACCCGACCTTGCGCCGGATCCGGCGCCACCGCGACGCGCCGGCGAACACGTCCGCACCCGAGGTGATCTGGGCCGGGACCGGCTCGCCCGGACGGCCCGTGATCAGCAGCACCACGGACACCAGGATCACCGCGCCAGCGATCATCGTACGGCCGTCGATCGTCTCGCCGAGGAGCAGCCACCCCACGATCGCGGCGACGATCGGGTTGATGTAGGCGTGGGTCGCCACCAGGGACGTGCTGGCGTTGCGCAGCAGCCAGCTGTAGGCGGTGAACGCCACGAGCGAGCCGCCGACCACCAGGAAGACGAACCCGGCCCAGGACGACGCGGACACCGCCCGCAGGTCGAGTTGGCTGGCCTCGCCCATCGCCAGCCCCACGATCACGAAACCGACCGCGCCACCCATCATCTCCAGCGAGGCGCCGACCATCGGCCGGCGGGGGGCGTCCGCGACCCGGCTGCGCAGCGATCCGGCGGCCCACATGGCGGAGCCGACCAGGGCCAGGATGATCGCGCCGAGGTGCCCGCCACCGGGCTCGGCCAGCAACGCGATGCCACCGAGCCCGACGGCCAGCCCGATCCAGGCACGGACCGAGAGGACCTCACCGAACGCACCGCGGGCGAACAGCGCCAGCCACAGCGGCACGGTCGCCGCGAGCAGGGCCGCCAGACCGGAGGTGATCGAGCCCTGGGCGATCGCGATGAAGCCGATCCCCCCGACCAGCATCCCGCTGCCGTTGAGGATGGCCTGCACCACCTGCCGCAGGGTCACCCGGTCGCCGTGACGGTCACCGCGACGGCTGGCCACCAGGAACAACAGCCCACCAGCCAGCGCGAAGCGGCCGCCCATCGCGAGCATCGGCGGCATGGTCTCGATCACCAGCGCGACCCCCACGTAGCCCGAACCCCACAGCAGGTACACCAGGCCCAGCGCCAGCACGATGTAGCCGTGCTGGCGGGTCCAGCCACGTCGGTGGGCGATCGGTCGGATCAGCCGGTCGACGGGGCTCAGCGCCGGCGCGAAGGCGCGCGAGACCGTCCGGGTCATGACCGACCCCGGGACCCCGCCGTGACGGCGGGTGCGGTGCCAGGCGACCCGTCGGTCAGCGGCAGGACGGACGTGGCAGGGTGTGGGCTTCGAACGAATCGGAGCATCTCGGCCTCCAGACCGGACGACCGGAGTCGTCGTGGTGAGCGAACTTCTGTTACAGTACAGATATGACTACTGACCCGGTACAGAACCGAAGCTACGCCATCATCGGCCGGACCGCAGCCGCCATCCAGCGGTCCGTCGAACATGGCGTCATCACGGGCGCGCTCCGCCCGGGGGACACCGTCCCTTCGGTCAGGGGGTTGGCCGCCGACCTCGAGGTCTCCCCCTCGACGGTCGCGGCCGCCTACCGCGAACTGCGTCAGCGCGGGGTGCTGGTCAGCTACGACCGCTCCCGCACCGTCATCGGCCACCGGCCTCCGCTGGCCGTCCGGCTCGGCCCGCACGTCCCCGCGGGTGCGGTCGATCTGGCGACCGGCAACCCCGACCCGGCGCTGCTCCCCCCGCTGCACGAACCCCTGCGCGCGATCACGCCCACCCATCACCGCTACGGCGACGACATCGCGGACCCGGCGTTGATCGAGCATGCCCGCGCGGCGTTCGACCGCGACGGCCTGCCGAGCGACCACCTCGC
>SKNP01000058.1 GCA_007120485.1 Nitriliruptoraceae bacterium | reverse complement strand
GCCGACCGCCAACGCGAGCGTGACCACCATCAGCATCGCCGCCATGCCCAGGCCGTACACCAGGAACGTCACCAGCCCCGCGACGAAGCCCAGCTGCGGGATCGTGCCGGCCACGACGACCAGGAACACCGGCAGCGTGCAAGACAGCGACGCGATCGCGTAGGAGACGCCGAACACGAAGACGCCGCCGTTGCCGCTGCTGGTCCCGCCGCCGGCGGGCTTGGGCAACCGAGCCCGCAGCTGGAGACCGAACACCACGGCGATCCCGAGCACGACGAGCAGCACCCCGACGACCAGCGCGATCCACGGCATCAGGTCGACGACCGCCTGCACGCCGGCGCTGATGAGGATGCCGGCAAGGCCGAAGACCACCAGGAACCCGGCCGAGACCAGCGTGCCCACCCACAGCGCGCGACGGATGGCGCTGCCGCGACCACCATCGCGGTCAGCGTCGACACCGACGAAGTACGACAGGTAGGCCGGCAGCATCGCGAACCCGCACGGGTTGAGCGTCGCGACCAACCCCGCGGTGAACGCCAGCGCGAAGGGGACCTCCATCAGACGTCCGTCCCGAGGTGTTCAGCGATCAGCTCGCGGAGCTGCTCCTCGGTGATCAAGCCCGCCTGGCGGTGGACGATGCCACCGTGCTCGTCGACGAAGAACGTGCTCGGCATGGAGCTCACCTCGAACGCGCGGAACAGCTCGCCCTCCGGGTCGAGCCCGAGGTCGTAGGTGACCCCCGTCTGCTCGACCAGCTCCTCGGCTTGTGGGAGCGCATCCTGGGTGTTGAGGCCGACGAACCGCACCTGATCGCCAGCATCGAGGTGGACCCGCTCGAAGTCCGGCATCTCCGCGACGCACGGCGCGCACCACGACGCCCAGAAGTTCACCACCATCGGCTCGCCCTCGAACTCCGGCAGCGAGGTCACCTCGCCGTCGAACGTCTCGAAGCCCTGGTCCGGGACGGGCGGGCCCCCGGCGTCGTCACCGGCGGCGGCGCAGCCCGCCGCGACCAGCGTCAGCGCGACCGTCACGGCCGCCAACCGGCAGCGTCCGCGGGTGGGGTGCATCGTGGCTCCTTCGGGATCGTCGCGATCGCGCGCGACCTCGTGCGGGGCTCGGTCGGTGGTTCACCGCGTGCGTACCCCAGGCAACCCGCGGACCGGCTGCACGCTTCCAGGACCGACCCTTCCCCGCACCGACCGACATCCCGCGGGATGGTCCGGGAATGGTGCCTGGCCGCGCCGGGTTCCCGCACCGAGCACCCACGTGCCCGCAGACCCCGGCGGCCCGCCCATCGCGCGGTCAGCACGGGCCATCACGTACCCGAGCACCGATCCAGGAGCCGCCAGCATGTGCCGCCCGCGACGTCGAACGGTCGCGCTGTCGGCCGCTGGCCTGCTCGTCCTCGGCGCCTGCACCACCCCGGACGGCGCCGCCGTCGCGACCGGCGACCTCCCCGAGGGTTGGTCGAGCGAACCGGTCGATGACGACCGGGAGGGCACCTTCACCATCGCCCGGCCCGACGACGCCGTGCTCTGGCAGATGGGCGACGACGTCGACGAGATCGACGCGGAGGCCGGCGACACCACGTGGGGTGGCTTCTGGATCCCGCAGCTCGACCGTGCGACCTCGGACCGCGACAACGTGCGCGCGCTCGCGGTGCTCCGCGACGAAGAGGGGGTCGTCTCGTGGCAGGTCAACGTCGCCACGACCACCGAGGAGCTGCCCACCGACCCCGACGAGCTCGCCGCCGCATGGGCTGACCGGTTCCGATCCCAGGAGCTGGACGTCGAGGTGGAGACCACGACCGAGTGGGCGGACCGCACCATCGCGCACGTCGAGTTCCGGGTACCCGAGTCGGTGTTCGACGGTGAGGTCCGCTACGTCCGGCAGTCGTTCGTGACCGACGATGAGCACGACCGGCTGTGGTCGTTCGTCTGCGACGCACCTGCCGACGAGACCACCTCCGCGGCCACGTGTGACGCCGCGCTGGACGGGTTCCGTCCCAGCGAGGCCCCGACCGGCGTGGAGCTCTGAGCCGGTCGACGGGGTGCCGCGTGCGCCATCAGGCGGCCGGATCGGCGACCGGCTCGAGCTTCGCGGTGAAGTGGCGCAGCATCGCCGGCTGGGACACGATCCGCAGGCCACGCAGCTCGTCGGCACGGCCGGCGACCTCCGCGAGGACCTCGCCGACGTAGTCGACGTGGCTCTGAGTGTAGGTGCGCCGCGGCAGCGCCAACCGGACCAGGTCGTGGGTCGCCGGCTCGTCCGGGCCGTCCGGCTGCGGCCGGCCGAACATCAGGGTCCCCACCTCGACACCGCGCACCCCGCCGGTGAGGTACAGCTCGCAGGCCAACGCCTGTGCCGGGTAGGCGTGCGGGGGGATGTGGGGCAGCAACCCACGGGCGTCGAGGTAGACCGCGTGGCCCCCGGGCGGGCGGACCGTCGGGATGCCGGCGTCCCAGGCGAGCTCAGCCAGGTACTCGGCGGTGCGGACCCGGTAGGCCAGGTAGGCGGGGTCGGTGACCTCCAGCAACCCTTGCGCGAGCGCTTCCAGATCGCGCCCGGCGAGCCCGCCGTAGGTGGGGAAGCCCTCGGTGAGGATCAGCATCGCCCGACAACGCTCCGCCAGGTCGGGGTCGTCGATCGCCAGGACCCCACCGATGTTGGCCAACCCGTCCTTCTTGAGGCTGATCCAACAGCCGTCGGCAAGACGGAACAGCTCACGAGCGACCTCGCGGGGGTCGCGGCCCTCCTGCCCAGCCTCGCGCTGGGTGATGAACCAGGCGTTCTCCGCGAACCGAGCCGCGTCCAGGAACAGCGGCAGGTCGTGGCGGTCGCAGACCTCGCGAACCGCGCGGACGTTGGCCAGCGACACCGGCTGGCCACCACCGGAGTTGTCGGTGATGGTGATCGTCACGCACGGGATCCGGTCACGGCCGACCTCGGCGATCGTCGCCTCGAGCGCGTCGACGTCCAGGTCGCCCTTGAACGGCAGCTCCGCGCTCAGGTCACGGGCCTCCGGCGGGATCAGGTCCCGCGCTTCCGCCTGCTGGTACTCCACGTTGGCGCGCGTGGTGTCGAAGTGCCGGTTGTTGGGCACCACGTCGCCGGGGTGGACGATCTCGCCGAAGAGGATCCGTTCGGCAGCGCGGCCCTGGTGGGTCGGGATCACGTGCTCGTACCCGGTGAGGTCGCGCACCACCGACTCGAACCGGTGGAACGACGCGGACCCGGCGTAGGACTCATCACCACGCATCAGCGCCGCCCACTGCTCGCTGGACATCGCCCCGGTCCCCGAGTCGGTCAGCAGGTCGATCAGGACGTCCTGGGAGTCCAGGCCGAACAGGTTCCAGCCGGCGCCCTCGAGCGCCGCTCGCCGTTCCTCACGGTCCGTCGGGCGGATCGGTTCGACGACCTTGACCCGGAACGGTTCGATCACGGTGCGCATCGCTCGGACTCCTCATCCGTCGGACTCGGCCGGCGACGACGTCGAGGCCCGCGGTGGTGCCTCGACCCCGGTGGGCCACAACCCGGCCAGCAGAGCCGACGCTAGAGCAGCGCCGACGGCCACGCCGCCGATGGCGAACAGCGGGAGCCCGTCGACGACCCGGGCGGCCCCGAGGGCGGCCGTCAGGACCCCGAGGTTGAGCAGGACGGCGCGGCTGCGTGCTCCGATCTCCAGCCGCTCGCGGAGCACGTCACGGGCCTCGGTGGTGTGCCCACGCAGCATCGGGGCGAGGTAGATCAACGTGGCGGTGATGGCCTGGGCCAGGACCCCGGCCAGCGCGACCGTGCCCAGCAGGTCCAACCAGCGCCAGGTGCCGGTCGCGACCACGGCGACGTCGCCCCACGCGAACAGCGGGAACCAGATGCACACCCCCAGCACCAGCGGCCGGGCCGCCGTCACCCGGGCGCGGTAGACGGCCCGGAAGACCGGGAGGCACACCAGCGTGGCTGCGGTGGCGTACACCGCGAGCCCGGCACCGGAGACGGCCTGCGCCGCCAGTCCCCACGGACCGTCCAACGCCGTGAGCAGCAGCACCAGGACCGCGACGCTCAAGCCCGTCGCCCCGTGGCGCAGCCAGCGGGCCGCCCGGGCGTCCGCGCCGGGTTCGATCTGGCACCGGGCCATCGTCGGCCCGAAGAACACCAGGGTCGCCAGCAGGGTCAGTCCACCCCACCCGAGCACGTTGGCGTGCAGGTGAGCCAGCCGGGTCGAGGCGTACCACGTCCCGCTGACGAGCCCCACCCCCAGCAGGGCCCCGAAGACCGCCCCGTGGATGAACGCCCCGTGGGCACGTTCGTAGATCCGGGCGATCCAGGCGAAGCGGGCACCGATGGCGGAGCGTCGCATGTGACGCAGCCGGCGGTACGCCGCGAACACCGACACGGTGACGGTCGTGGC
>SKNP01000427.1 GCA_007120485.1 Nitriliruptoraceae bacterium | reverse complement strand
CTCCACACCCCGGGCCACGACGACGTCGAGGTGGGGGTCGTCGGACGCCGCAACGACGAGGTGACCCCAGGTGCCGTCGGGCAGCTCGATGGCGTGCGCGGACGGGTCCCCGTCCACCGCGGCGGGGCCGGCGTGCACCTTGCCGTCGACGTCGACCAGCTGGACCGCCACGCCCGTCAGGTCCGCGAGCGTGGCGACCATCGCTTGCACACCGGTGCGGTGCAGGAGCGCGTCGGCCATCGCCTGCGAGACCTGGTCAGCGCGGCGCAGCCCTTGCGCCTCGTGGTCGAGGATCCGCTCGTTGGCGATCCGCGCGATGCGCACGAACGGCACGACCGCGTGCAACACCACCAGCCCGAGCCGGGCCCGTTCGCAGGCCTCGACCAGCGCCGGGGGAGGGGTGATGAACGTGCGACCGAGCTCGAGCACCAACGCCGCCGCGCCGCGCTCGCCGATGCCCTCCGCGTAGCGGGCCAGCGCCGCATCGTCCGCGCCGATCAGTCCCAGGCCGGTGGTCAGCAGCACCTCGCCGCCGTCCAACAGCGACGCGATCTCGTAGATCTCCGAGGAGTGCACCCAGGTCACCGGTCGCTCGGTGGCGACCAGGACCTCCGGGCGGGCGTCGACGAACGTCGGCTCGGCCAGCAGCTGCTCGAACGCGATCGCCACGGAGGCTCCTTCGAGTGAACGGTGCGACCTCGGGCCCGCGGTTCGGTCTCGGGGCCGAGGTCCGGTCTGAGATCCGGTCTCGGGGCCGAGGTACGACGGCAGCGTCGAGGTGTCGCCTCAGACCGGCGCCGCGCCCGCCGAGCCGATCCAGGGCCGAACGGCCCGACGGCCACCGTCCGGACCGGACGCAACGTCCGGGATCGGCCCCGTTCTACGCGACGCACTGTCCGTTGTCCAGGCGAGCGTCGGCGTAGAGGCTCCGCACCGGAGAGGGACGGGGTCGTGGCGCCCCCGGTTCCGGCGGGTCGTCCCAGGGAGAAGGAGAGCGCGGCCATGGCATCAGAAGCGACGCAACCACCGACCGGACCGACGACCGAGAAGATCGACCCCGACTACCCGCTGACCCAGGTCCCCAGACACGCCCGACGCGGCATCGCCTCGTTGATGGTGGTGCTGCTCGGGTTCACGTTCTTCACCCCGACGATGTTCGCCGGCGCGGAGATCGGCGCGGCGCTGTCGTTCAACCAGCTGCTGGTCGTCATCATCGCCGGCAGCGCGCTGCTGGGCGTCTACGTCGGTGCGATCGCCGTGATCGGCGCGCGCACCGGGCTGACCACCGTGCTACTCGCCCGCTACACGCTCGGCCGGGTCGGCGCCAAGTGGGCCGACCTGCTGCTCGGCGGCACCCAGGTCGGCTGGTACGCCGTCACCGTCGGGTTCCTCGCGTTGATCGTCTCCGCCGCGTTCGGCTGGGGCGATGGCGCGATCCCGTGGATCATCATCGTCGGCAGCATCCTGATGGGCCTCACCGCCTACTACGGCTACCGGGGTATGGAGATCCTCTCCGCGGTGTCGGTGCCGTTGATGACGATCCTGTGCGTGTGGGTGCTGTTCCGGGCGCTCGACGACACCGGCGGGATCGGCGGTCTGATCCAGCTGGAGGGCTCCGGCGCGATCGGGTGGGGGACCGGGATCACCATCGTGGTCGGCACGTTCGCCTCCGGCGGCACGCAGGTCGCCAACTGGTCGCGGTTCGCCCGCACCACCCGGGACGCGTGGATCACCGCCGGTGCGGCGTTCCTGCTCGCCAACGGGCTGATGCTCGGCTTCGGCGCGGTCGGTGGGCTGGTCTACGGCGAGCCGGACTTCTCCGAGGTGCTCATCGCCCAGGGCCTGATCCTGTGGGGCGTCGTCCTGCTCCTGCTCAACTACTGGACCACCAACGACAACGCCGCCTACGCGTTCGGGGTCGCCGGCGCCGAAGCGTTCAACGTCGCCTCCAAGCGGCCGTTCATCATCGGCGGGGTCGCGGTCGCGACCGTGCTGGCGTTGACCGGCATCTACCAGCAGTTGGAGACCTACCTGATCCTGCTGGGGGTCTTCATCCCGCCGCTCGGTGGCGTGATCATCGGCGACCACGTGTTCGTCTGGCGCAAGCGGCCGCTGCCGAGGTTCGAGGAGGCCGAGATCCCCGCGGTGCGGTGGGCCTGCCTCGCGGCCTACGTCGCCGGGGTCGCCGTCGCCTGGATCACCAACGAACTCGGCATCGGTGTCCCGCCGCTGCAGGGCATCCTCGTCGCCGGGTTGCTGGTACCGATCTTCGAGTCGCTGCTGCAGCAGGTGGGGATCGACCAGCGGCCCCGGTCGGTCGCCGCCGCGGATGCCGCCGGGGACCCCGATGCGCACCGCGACGACCTCACCGGCGACCGGAGCGAGGAGGGGCGCGCGTGAGCGACCACCTCGACGTCGATGCCCGGTGGCTGGAGGTCGCGCTCGAGCAGGCGCGCACCGGTGCCGACGAAGGCGGCGTGCCCATCGGTGCCGCGCTGGTCGCCGACGGGCAGCTGCTGGGTGCCGGCCGCAACCGGCGCGTGCAGCACGCCAGCCCGATCCACCACGGGGAGACGGACGCGCTCGCCGCGGCGGGCCGGCAGCCGGCCAGCGTGTACGCCCGCGCCACGATGTACACGACGCTGTCGCCGTGCGCGATGTGCTCCGGTGCGATGCTGCTCTACGGCATCCGGCGGGTCGTGGTGGGGGAGAACCGCACGTTCGTCGGCGAGGAGGAGCTGTTGCGCTCCCGGGGCGTCGAGGTGGTGGTGCTCGACGATCCCGAGTGCCGCAAGTTGATGGACACGTTCGCGGCCCGGCATCCACAGCTGTGGCACGAGGACATCGGCGAGGTCTGATCCTCGCCCGGCCGGCGAGCGCCACCGGCCGGGCGGGGTTCAGACCTCCGAGGCGTCTCCGGGCGCGTCGCGGCCGTCGGTGTCCGCATCCGCGTCCGCGGTCAGGGCCGCCACGGCGGCGGCCGCCTCGTCGGCCGCTTCGGCGATGCCAGCTGCATCGAGCGCATCGATCCGGTCCACCTCGACGGACGCCCGTCTGGTGGTCGCTCGGGCGGCGCCGCGGGCGTCGTCGGCCTCCTCGGCGGTGGCTTTGGCGTCGTCAGCCACGTCGGCATCGTCCATCCCGCCGGGGCCCATGGGTCGACCCGGCTGCGGGGCGGGGCCGCCGATGTGGTAGCCCTGCACCGCGGTGATCGCCGGCGGCTCCAACCCAGGATGCCGGTAGGTGCGCAGCCGGTACAGCTGTTCGGCGGTCTCCACGCCCTCGGCGACCACGGTCACCCCGGTTCGTGCAGCGAAACCGCACACCGCGTCGAGTACCCCGTCGGTGTGGCGGTCCTCGCCGATGCCGGCGATGACCGACCGCGACAGCTTGATGACGTCGAACAGGCCGAGGCGCAGGCTCACCAGCCCGGCGCTGTCCCCGCCAACGTCGTCGAGCGCCAGCCGGAACCCCAGCTCCCGCAGCTTGCGGAGCTCACGCTCGAAGTCGGCCGGCGCCACGCGAGGGTCCTCGTGGATCTCCAGCACGATGCGGTTCGGTCGCAGCTCGGAGGCCCGGGCCAGCCGCATGATGGCGCCGGCGTTCAAGGAGCGATGACCCAGCGACAGCGGGTCGAGGTTGATGTGTAGCCGGGTGTCGGGCGGCATGTGCAGGCCCGGTCCGTCCTCGAGGATCGAAGCACGGCACAGCGCGTCCAGCTCGGTGACCATGCCCAGTCGTTCGGCCGTCGCGAAGGCTTCGACGGGCCCGCCCAGATCGTGGGTCAGCTGTGGCCGGGCGAGCGCCTCGAACGCCACCGGTTGGCGCGTCCCGGTCGCGACGATGGGCTGGTAGTGCACCCGCACGGCCCCGTCGCGGAGCAGCTTGATCACGGCGGCTGCGCGAGCGCCGTCGACCTTGGGACTGCTCTCCGGCAGCCGCGGAGCGTGGGCCAGCGATCCCCGTCCCCGCCGTTGGGCGACCTCCAGCGCCTTGCGGCCGCGGTTGTGCAAGGTGATCGGCTCGTCGGTCGGTCGGCTGCTGGCCAACCCGATGCAGACGGTGGCACCACTGGAGAGCGTGGTGAGCTCCTCGCAGCGTTCCTCGGCGATGCTGACGGGCGTCGGCACGACGATGGCGAACCGTCCATCGGCCAGACGGAACGACTCGGTGCCGGGGATCTCCTTGATCGCCCGGCCGACCTCGTTGATCAGGGCATCGGTGGCATCGGTGCCGTCGACCAGTTGGACGACCTCCAGCCCGTCGATCTCGATGAGCGCCAGGGTCACCGGCGAGCCGCTGGCGATGAGGTCGGCGAGGTGGCGGTGCATCGCCGACCGTCCGCCGAACGTCAGCGCCGCGGCGTTCCGCCGTCCGTGGAACCACGGGCGGCGGTTGCTGGCTCGGCTGG
>SKNP01000350.1 GCA_007120485.1 Nitriliruptoraceae bacterium | reverse complement strand
CGCCGCGACGGGCGGTCACGGTCCGGGCTCGTCCGCCGGCGGCGGCTCGGTCTGGCGGTCCGGTCCCGGCGAGGTGGGCCGCCGGTCGTCGGGGACCACCAGCCCATCATCGACGGCGATCAGCAGCGGCGCCACCGATCGCAGCTGCCCATCGGCCCGGAACCGGGGCTGTCCCGATGCACGGTCGTCGCCGATCAGGCGATCCTCGAGCCGCCACAGCACGGTCGAGGTGTCGAGGCCCACCAGTTCCGCGTCCTCGCGCGACGGGAGGGAGCGTGAGCCACCGTCCTCGAGGTCGTAGGCGCGGGGCGCGCCACCGGTGGCGGTGATCGCGATCTCGTCGGGGCCGCTGCGGGTGGCGACGGCGAGGCAGCAGCGGATCGGCTGATCCTCGCGCCGCCACACGGTCGCGCCGTCGGGGGCGAGCAGGGCGACCTCCGCTCGCTCGGTCCCGGTCGGCCACCGCAGCTCGATCGTGCCTTGTGGTCGCACCAGGTAGCGGGTCACCCCGAGCCGCGTCTCCTCGGTCACCGCGCCGCTGGCCAGGTCGAGCAGCCCCCGGTTGCGGGTGAGGGGGATGGGCCCCGGCACCGGCGTGTCATCGACGGGACGACGGACCTCGAGCAACGCGTCCTCGAGTGCCCAGACCGGCTCCGGCCGGTCCGGCTCGAAGCGGGCGGCGCCCGTCCCCTGGAACACCACCAGGCCCTGCGGGGTCGCCACCGGTTGGCGACCCACGTCGGCCTGCTGCCACCTCGTCGTCCCGTCGTCGGCGTCCAACGTGTGGAGGGAACCGTCGCCGGCCAGGACCATGACCGCCCCGTCGATCACCCACGCGTCGGCGGCGTCGCGGGTCGCGGCCGCGTCGAGCGTGGTCTCCCATCGGACATCCCCCAGGTCGGCGTCCAGCGCGAGCACGCGCGTGGGTGTGGTGACCACGACGGTGTCCTCGTGGGTGCGCAGCCCCAGCGGCTCCTGGGGATCGGCCACCGAGGTCCGCCACCGAGCGGCCAGGCCCGGCAGGCCGAACCCGGACACCTCGCCCGCTTGCTGGACGATCAGTGCCCCCTCGGTCGCCGCGAGGTCCGACGTCGTGGTCGCCGGGGTCGGCACGGTCGGGCCGCACGGCTCGTCGTCGCCATCGACCAGGACGCACGCCGGGCGGGTGGTCGCCGCCCGCGTGCGGGCGCGCTCCAGGGGATCGAGGTCGACCCCGAGCTCGGGGGTGTCCGCGGTCGGGCCCCGGTCGTCACCCGGCCGGTCGGGGGCGTCGCGGCGGCCATCAGAGCCGCCGCGGGGACCGTCGCCAGGGTCGTCCGGGCCGTCGAGGTCCTGGGGCCCATCGGGTGTGCCCGGGCCGGCGGGGTCATCGCCGAGGCCGTCCGGGTCGCTGGTGCGGCGCTCGTCGGGCTCACCGACCTGGCCGATCTCGCCGGGTGAGCCACCGGCAACGAGCACGCCGACCACCGCGGTCGCGACCACGGCCAGAACGAGCGGCATCGGACGTCGCCACCTTGTCGGTTCCGCAGGCTGGCGGTCCGTGATCACCGCCGCGCCGCACCGGTTGCACCACCGCGCGTGATCGGTGTCCAGCGGCCGTCCGCAGTCGCCACAGGGTCGCACCGGTCGTGACCGAGCGGTCCGTGGACGTCCTCGACGGGTCATGGCGCGAGCACGCCGTCGGGGGTCGCCAGGAGCAACGGGGACTCCAGGAGCACCTCGCTGTCGGGACCCGTCGACCAGCGGATGTCACCCCGGGTGGCTGCACCGCCGACGAGCGTCGAGCCGTCCTGCCACACCGCCGTGTCGCCGCCAACGGCACGCGGCAGCGCCCGCACCCGTCCTGGACGCCGGAGCGTCGCGAGCGTGCTCCCATCGTCGGGGTCGAGCACCTCACCAACCTCGGTCCGGCCGGGACGCGTCGGTGGTGCAGCGACGACTCCGCCGTCCTCCAGCGCCCGCAGCACGAGGTCGCAGCACGGCACGGCGGGACCGGTACGGGACCAACGTTGGGCCCCGTCTTCGTCGAGGCCGAGCAACGTCGGCCGCCGGGACCCGTCGGCCCACACCGCGACCACGGTCACCCCCGAGCGGGTCCGCGTGGCGGTCGCGCCAGGGCTGAACCGGGCCAGTTCGGTGCCGTCGGCCGCATCGTGCAGACGGACCTGATCGCCGATGGAGACCACCGGGCCGGGGTCGGCCTGGGTCAGGCCGACCGGCGAGGTCTGTTCCGGTGGGACCGTCACCGACCACCGGGCGGTCGGCGACTCGGGGGTGAACATGGTGAGGCGGTCACGGCTGTGCAACGCCACACCGACCTCGGTGGGCTGGGCGTCACCGGTCGGGTGCGAGCGGTCCCAGCGGTGTGCGCCATCGGCGAGGTCGACGGCGACGAGGCGGCCCTGCCCGACGGCGAGCACCGCGTCGTCGATGGCCCAGGCCTGCCACGGCCGCGGGCCGGCGTCGACCTCCATCCGCCACCGAGCCGTGCCGTCGCCGATGTCGTGGACGGCGATCCCGGCCGACGAGGCCACCACCAGCGCGGACCCGCTACGGCTCAGGTGCCATCGCCGGTCGTCCGAGCCGGTGCCGGCATCACGCCCGGCGACGGCACCGACCGTGGTCCGCCATCGCATCGCCTGCCCTTGCGTGCCCACCCGTAGCCGGGTGAGGGTGCCGTCGCGGTCGAGGACGATCGCGCCCTTGCTGACCGCGACCGCCGTGACGGCGTCCACCTCCGGCAACATCGGATGCGCGCATCGATGGCCCTGCGGGGTCACACAGGCCGCGTCGGTCGCGTGCGGCTCCGTGGAGTCCGGCCCAGCAGGGTCCGGATCGGTCGAGTCCTGGTCCGTAGGGTCCGGCTCCGTAGGGTCCGGCTCCGTCGATCCCGCGTCAGGGGGATCGGTGAGGTGTTCGCGTTGCTCCTCGCTGCGGGCCCGTGCCGCACCGTCCCCGGCGATGTCGGCCCACCCACCGTCCGCGCTCGTGGCTGTCCCTGCGGTGGCCGTGTCGTCCTCGGGCGGCGGCGGCTCGGACGTCAGGTCACGTGGCAGCGCGACCGAGAGGTCGTCGTCGCCCCGATCGGGGACCGACGGCGGTGTCGGCGAGGTGGTCACCAGCGCCCCGATCCCGACCGCCACGAGCAGCCCGCCGACCAGGGCGGGAGCGACCGGTCCGTGCCGTGTGTGTGGTCGACGGGGTCCGAGCTGGGCTTGATCGAGGACGTCGCCGCAGGTGCCGCACCACCTGGCCGTGCGTTGCGGCCATGCGGCACCGCACGACCCACACGCGCGTGCCTTCAGGCGTCCCACGCCGACGAGGGTACGGCTCGTCGGGCTGGGGGCATCCCCTAGCATCCGCCGATCACCGAGGATCATCGCCACCGCCATCGCAGGCAGGAGCCCGGATGCCGCCAGCTGGCCCCCCACCGCCTCCCGACGGCGCGTCGCTGGTCACCCGCGCGGGCCTCGATCCGGATCGCATCCCCGGGCACGTGGCGCTGATCATGGACGGCAACGGCCGTTGGGCGAACGCACGTGGGCTCTCGCGCAACGTCGGTCACGAAGCCGGCGAGCAGGCGCTGTTCGACACGATCGAAGGGGCCCTGGAGCTGGGGGTCCAGGACCTGACGATCTACGCGTTCTCCACGGAGAACTGGCGGCGTCCGGCCAGCGAGGTCCGCTTCCTGCTCAACTTCAACGAGTCGCTGCTGCTGCGGCGCCGCGACGAGCTGCACGAACGCGGGGTGCGGGTGCGCTTCATCGGTCGCCGGGACCGGCCGGTCCCCAAGCGGCTGGTGATGCGGATGGAGGAGACCGAAGCGCTCACCCGTGACGACCGCCGGCTGACCCTGCGGATCGCGTTCAACTACGGCGCGCAGGCGGAGCTCGCCGACGCGGCGGCGCGGGCCGCTGCCGACCTGGCGACCGGCCGGCTCAAGCGGGTCGACGAGGAGGCGATCGCCGCCCGGCTCTACGACCCCCAGATGCCGGCCGTGGATCTGCTGATCCGTACCTCCGGCGAGCAGCGCGTCTCCAACTACCTGCTGTGGCAGGCCGCCTACGCCGAACTGGTCTTCACCGACACGCTCTGGCCGGACTTCGACCGCGATGAGTTGGCGAGGTGCATCGCCGCCTACCAGTCCCGCGAGCGTCGTTTCGGTGGTGCCGAGGACGCCCCAGCGCCGGTCGATTCGGACGCTCCGGCGCCGGTCGATGCGGACACCCCGGCGGGCGGGCCCTCCGACCTGGCCGAGCGCGACGGTCGCTGACCCGAGCCGGTTACCGGCCGGCGGGACCTGGTCGGCGGCATCTGGTCGGCGGGACGGTCGCCCGCCGGGATGGTCGCCCGCCGGGATGGTCGCCCGCCGGGGGACCCGTCGGTCACGGAGCCGGCAGCGCGGTCCCGAGCGCGCGT
>SKNP01000370.1 GCA_007120485.1 Nitriliruptoraceae bacterium | reverse complement strand
TGGAACACCTGCGTGCAGTCACCGGCGGCCCAGACCCCATCGACCGAGGTCCGCTGCCGCCGGTCGACGACCACCCCACCGCGCGCACCCGTCGGCACGCCGGCGGCGACGGCCAGTTCGCTGGCGGGACGGGCGCCCGTCCCGAGGATCACCAGATCGGTCGTCAGCTCACCCTCGCTGGTGTGGACCGACCGGGCCCAGCCGTCCTCGTCGGTCTCGATCGCGGTCACGTCGACCCCGAGGTGCAGCTCGATGCCCATGCCGCGCAGCGCCTCGCCGATCCCCTCGCCGAGGTCCGGATCGATCGTGCTCATCGGCTGGTCGAACCGCTCGACCAGGTCGACCGACAGGCCACGTTGGATCATCGCTTCGGCCATCTCCAGGCCGATGTAGCCCGCGCCGATCACGACGGCACGCTGCGGATCCCGGTCGGCCAGGGCGTCCAGCAGTGCCTGCCCGTCGTCCAGGGTCTGGACGCCGAAGACCCCTGGCGCGTCGATCCCGCGCAGCGGTGGACGGATCGGGCTCGCGCCGGTCGCCAGCAGCAGGTGGTCGTACCCCACCACCTCCTCACCCCCGAAGGTCAGGTCGCGGATCGTGACCGTCCGGGCATCGACGTCCACCTCGGTCGCTTCGGTGCGGATGCGGACGTCGATGTCGTGATCGCGTCGGAACGCCTCCGGGCTCCGCGCCACCAGATCGTCGCGATCCTCGACGATGCCAGCGACCCAGTAGGGGATGCCACAGGCGGCGTAGGAGGTGTCGCCCCCGCGCTCGATCGCGACGATCTCCAGGTCGTCGGGCGGCCGATGACGTCGTGCCTGCGACGCTGCGCTCATCCCGGCCGCGTCTCCGCCGACGACCACCAACCGCTCGGTCATGTCGCGTCCTCCAGGTCCGCGGCCCGCATACGCGAACCGCCCGCGCAGGAGCGTACGACCCCGCGCCCACACCGGAGCCTACGGCCCCCGTCCACACCGGCGCCTACGGCCTCGCGCCCCCACTCAGGGCGGCGTCGACCGTCAGGACGACCGCGACCACCACGACGACCACGGCGAACAGCCGGGTCAGCACCCGCTCGGGGATCCGCCCGACCAGCAGGCTCGCACCCATCGCGCCCGCGGCACCGCCGGCAGCGAAGCTGAAGGCGACGATCAGGTCGACGGTCCCCGATCCGGCACGGCCGACCAGACCGGCCAGGGCGTTGACCACCAGCACGACCTGGGAGGTGGCGATCGCGACGGAGGTAGGCAGCGAGACCAGCCCGACCAGACCGGGCACCACGGCGAAGCCGCCGCCGACCCCGAGGGTGCCGGTGAGCAGCCCCACGCCCGCACCGGCCGGCCAGATGCGCGTCCACGGCGCCGGTGCCCGGGGCCGTGTGACCGGACGGCGTTGCCACATCCAGGCACCGGTACCGAGCAGCAGCACCACCAGGATGACGGTGATCGCGATGTCAGCGAGCCACACCGACAGCACGCCACCGAGCAGCGCCGTCGGGATCCCGGTGACGGCGAAGGTCAGGCCGGCGCGCCAGTCGACCCGGCGGCCTCGGAGGTGGCCGAGCAGGCTCACGGTCGAGACGATCGCCACCACCACCAGCGAGGTCCCGGTCGCCTCCGTCGCGGACAGGTCCAGCAGGAGCATCAACGCGGGCACGGTGACGATCGACCCGCCCGCGCCGAGCAACCCGACGAGCAGGCCGACGGCGATACCGACGGCGACGGCGACCACGATCTCCAGCCCGGTCAGCGCCGTCCCCCCCGGTCGGCGACGGGCCGCAGCGGTCGGGCACGCTCGCGTGCCACGGTCACACGGTGGCTCACGCGACGCGCTGGAGATCGGCGGCGAGGTGGTGGGTCTCCGGCACCTCGCCGTACGCCATCCAGACGTCGTAGTCGAAACGGTCGGCGTCGAAGCGCAGCTCCCGGCGGACGTGACGGACCGGCTTGGCGGTCCCGGCGATGCCCAGCGAGGTAGCCGTCAGGCGCAGCCGGTCCCGGCCGTCGTCGGCGGACCCGTGGTCACCTTCCAACAGTTCGGTGATGCCGAACACGTGCGCGATCATGAACTCGACGACGCCGCCGTCGGCCGGCCGCAGGTAGCCGCGTTCGGCGTGCATCGGCGTCCCGCTGACCGGGTCCCACGTGGCCTGCTCGTAGGCCAACACCGGCTTGCCCACGTGGCCGAACGTCACGCGTTCGCGGTACTCGAACGGGTCGATCGTGGGGTAATGGCCCGTACCGGGCCCTTCGAAGGTCCCCACCAGCTCAGCCAGTGGCGACAACGCCGGGTGCAGCGGTGGGTTCGACACGTCGGTCCTCCGGATCCGCGTCGTGGGCCGTCAGGGCCCGCAACGCCGTCTCATGCGTCCTCGGTCCCCGGTGCCTCGTCGCTCGGCTCCGGCGGATCCGGATCGGGGTCCACCGCGACGAGATCGACGACGAAGACCAGGGTCTCGTCCGGGCCGACGACGTCGCCGGCCCCTTCCTCACCGTAGGCCAGCTCCGGTGGCACCGTGATCACCCGTCGGCCTCCGACCCGCATCCCCTCGATGCCGGTATCGACGCCCTCGATCGTGCGGCCGTCGGAGAGCTCGAACCCGTACGGCTGCCCGGCCGCCCAGGTCCAGATGACCTCGGTGCCGTCGGACCAGCGCAGCCCGCCGAGGTGCACCTCGACGGCCGTTCCGACCAGAGCGAGTTGGCCGTCACCGACGACCCGATCCTCCACGACCAACTCGTCGGGTGGTGCGTCGCGGTCCTCGTCGAGGATGGTGGCCGGGTCGGGCGGCGCGTCGGTCTGGGTCGGATCACCGTCGTCGGGACCGTCCCCGGTACACGCCAGCAGCAGGACGGCGGCAAGCGCCGCCGTCCCGCTCCGTACCAGCCGTCGCATCCGTCACGCGCCTCGTGCTGCTGCCGACGTTCGGGACGACCCTATCCAGCCGTTCCCGGAGCTCGTCCCACCGGATCAGCTCGGGCCCGGGGCGGAGCCCCGGAACGGCGCGGTGCGCACCGACCCGGATCTCCACCCCGGGACACCAGATGTCACGGCAGCAGCGTCAGGGACGTGACCCGCAGGCCCTGGTCCGAACCATCCTTGGCCGACTCCTCCCACACCGTGAGGGTCGCCGGCTGGGGCTCGTCGACGTCGAACTCGAGCGTGATGTCGAACGGCGAAGTCTCCATCCCGCTCTCCGCCGTGGCGAACCCCTCGTCGAGCACCGTCCCGTCGGCGGTCTCGAGCCGGTACTGGAAGGTCGCTTCGAAGACGGTCGCCATGCCGGTCACCCGCATCGGGCTGCTCACCTCCGCCCCGGTCGCAGGGGTGTCGACGAAGACGGTCGGCAACAGCCGCAGGAACCCGTCACGTGACGCCGGCTCCTCCATCGTGATGCCCTCGCCCGAGAAGACCGTGACCGGCTGCCCGTCCAGCAGGAACACGACCTCGTCGACGGTCGGGAACTGCGTCACGGTGTAGACCACCTGCGCGAGCCGCGACATCATCGACAGCGAGCCGCCACCGGCCTCGAACTCGCGCGAGAGGTCGACGGTGGCCAGGCCGTCGTCGATCGCGACGCCCAGCACGAGCGTGTCCTCCGGGACGGAGGTCGCGAGGTCATCGATCACCCCTTGCTCGGCGGAGGTCGGGCCGTCGACGAGTTCCCGCAACGTCGCGAGCGCGATGCCCCGCGTCGAGGGGATCTCGCGTTCCACCGAGGTCAGGAACGGCCCGGCACGCGCCGGGGTCTCCCCACCGCCGGCGAGGAAGTACAGGCGGACCGTGGTCGTGTCCTCCTGCGCTGGCTCGGAGCGGTCGTCCGCCTCGTCGTCATCGGTGGTGTCGCGGGTCGCCTCGTCCTCGTTCGTCTCGGCGGAGGTGTCGTCGGTCTCCTCCTCCGGCTGCTCGTCGGTGTCCTCAGCGGTGGTGTCCTCGTCCGCGGCGGTGGTGTCCGTGACGTCGTCGCTGACCTCCACGGGCCCAGCGTCGACCGCACCCCCTCCGCAGCCCACCAACAGCGCCGCCACCGCGAGTGCCGCCATGGTCGGTCCCTGGATGCGCTTCATGATCGTCCTCCTCGCTCCGGCTCCGCGGAGCCGGCCGGGTCGGGGGTCAACCACCGGTCGGGGTGGCGAGGTTCATGGTCCACCGCGACCGTCATGGCACCGTCCGCACCGTGTCACAGGTCCGTAACGGCACCGACCGGTACCCGGATCGCCACGGCGAGCCCACCGTCGGGGCGGTTGCTCGCGGTCACCTCCGCCTGCAGCACCCGGGCGTGCTCGCGCACGATCGCGAGCCCGAGCCCGCTGCCCGCTCCCCCACGGGCGGCATCTCCCTTCGCGAACCGATCGAACATGCGGTCGAGCTCCGCGGATGGGACACCGGGTCCCCGATCGGCCACCTCGATCCTCAGGACGTGGCCCTCCAGCTCCCCGCGGATCGTGACCTGCCGACCCTGGCCGTGGCGGCGTGCGTTGTCGAGCAGGTTGGCGACCATGCGCTCGAGTCGGCGCCGGTCGGTGCGGACCCGCAGCTCGGTGGGCGCCCGCACCTCGGCCTCGGGCAGGCGTTGCGCGGCGACGGCGGCGAGGAACCTGGCGACCTCGACCTCCACCACCTCGACGTCGGCGGCGGCGGTCGCATCGAGCCGGGAGAGCTCGAGCAGTTCCTCCACGAGGTCCCGCAGGCGGCGGACGTCGCCGTCGAGCAGTTCCACCACCCGACGCGCCCCCGGTGACAGCGCGTCGATCTCCGCCCGTAGCTCCGATGCCTCCTGTACGAGCGCGGTGATCGGGGTGCGCAGCTCGTGGGAGACGTCGGCCACGAAGCGACGTTCGCGGTCCCGAGCGGCGGTGAGTTCGTCGACGGCCTCGGCCAGGGAGCCGCCCAGCCGCGCGACGCGCCAGCCGGCCACGCCCCCGACCAGCATCAACGCCACGGTGGCGCCGAGCAGCACCCGGCGCAGCTGGGCGAGCGCACGGTCGACGTCGCTGACGTCGGTGAAGAAGTAGAAGTCGGGACCATCCGGGGGTCTGCGGGCCGCGACGACGAGGTGGGAGGTGTCACCGATGTCGACCCATTCGGCGGCGAACCGTCCCTCCTCCACCAGGGCGACGACCTCGTCGGAGACCGCCTCCTGCGCCGTCACGGCGTCCAGCCCGGAGACGAAGTCCTCCCCGCCACCGAGGTCGACGTAGACCTCCGTGCCCCGACGTTGGAAGTCGTCGGCGAGCCCCGACTCGTCGATGTCGTCCGGTCCGACGGTCGGGCCGAGCCGCTCCTCGGCGAGGACCCCGACGTGGAACCGGGCCTCCTCCACCTCCCGGTCCTGCACCTCCGAGCGCAGCGACTGCGACACGAGCACGTAGGCCAGCACCGACAACACGATCGCCACGATCGCCACGACCCCGACCACGGTCACCACCAGCCGGATCCGGACCCGGCCGGCGCGTCCCTCGTCCCGCACGGCGGCGTCGCTCACGTCCGCGCAGCGCGGTAGCCGAAACCCCGGACGGTCTGGATCAACTCCGGCTCGGACGGCTCCGCCTCGACCTTCGCACGCAAGCGCTGGATGGCGGCGTCCACGAGGCGCGAGTCACCGAGGTAGTCGTAGCCCCAGATCCGTTCCAGCAACTGGTCGCGTGACAGGACGCTACCGGCGTGCCTCGCGAGCTCGGTCAGCAGCCGGAACTCGGTGGGCGTCAGCTCGAGCTGCTCCCCGTCGCGTTCGACGGTGTGAGCGTCGACGTCCACCCGCACCGGTCCGAGTCGCAGCACCTCGTCGGGCGGGTCCGCACGGCTCGCGCGGCGCAGCGCTGCCCGCACCCGCGCGATCAGCTCCGGCATCTCGAACGGCTTGGTGACGTAGTCATCGGCCCCGGACTCCAGGCCGACCACCACGTCGATCGTGTCGGAGCGGGCGGTGAGCATCACCACCGGCACGGCCGACGCCGCCCGGATCGCACGGCAGACCTCCAGGCCGTCCAGGCCCGGCAGCATCACGTCGAGGACGACGACATCGGGCCGGTCCGCGCGGAAGCGCTCCAGGCCCTCGTCGCCCGTGGCGGCGGTGACCACCTCGAACCCGGCGCTGCGCAGGCCACGCTCGGTCAGCTCACGGATCGACGCGTCGTCCTCGACCAGCAGCGTCCGTGCATCCATCCCGGGAGTATCGCGGCTGGGCGACCCGCACGCGAACCACCCGGTCCGGTCGCGACGGCCGGCCGACGGGGAAGGAGGTGTGGGTTAGCGTCCCACCATGCTGCTCGCCATCCTGGGGACCCTCATCGGTCTCGCCGTGCTCACGGTCGCGGCCGACCTGTTCGTCGTCGGCGCGGTCCGGCTGGCCGCGCACTGGCGGCTGTCCACCGTCGTCGTCGGCGCCGTGGTGATCGGGTTCGGGACCAGCGCGCCGGAGATGGTCGTCAGCGGGCTCGCCGCCGGCCAGGGGTCGCTCGACCTCGCCGTCGGCAACATCGTCGGCTCGAACGTCGCCAACCTGTCCCTGGTGCTCGGGGCCGCCGCCCTGATCACCCCGGTGGTGGTCCGCTCACGGGTGCTCCGGCGGGAGGCGCCGCTCTCGCTCCTGCTGGTGGTGGCGTTCGGGATCGCCGTGCAGGGCGGGCTCTCGATCGGCGAGGGTGTGATCCTGTCCACCCTGCTGTTGCTCACGCTCGCGCTGATCATGTGGTCGGCCCGCAGCGGCGACCCGTCGATGGAGCTGGGGGTCTCCGACTACCTACCGGACACGGGCCTCTCCGTGGGCCGGGAGCTGCTCCGCACCCTGCTCGGGCTGCTCGGAACGCTGGGCGGCGCGCAACTGCTGGTGGCCTCCGCCTCGCAGGTCGCGACCCTGCTGGGGCTCTCCGAGAGCTTCATCGGGCTGACGATCGTCGCGGTCGGCACCTCCCTGCCGGAACTGGCCACCAGCATCTCGGCGGCGCGCAAACGCGAGACCGACCTGATCGTCGGCAACCTGCTCGGCAGCAACATCTTCAACGCCGGCGCGGTCGGCGCCGTCGCGGCGTTCGCGGGGGCCGGCCAGGTCGCCGACCGCTCGATCACGACGATCGGCGTGGGCTTCATGGTGGCCCTGGCGGTGCTGGCGACCGGGTTCATGGTCACCGGGCGTCGCGTCGTGCGCTGGGAAGGTGTCGGCCTGCTGGTCCTGTACGTCGCGACGGTGCCGTTGCTGTTCGGTTGATGCTCGAGCGCGACCCGATGGGCGGCGTCGTTCGGTCCCGTACGATCCTTCGTCGGAGCATCCGGTCGACCCAGGAGGCACAGGTGGCGCGTGAGCTGTTGGTCCTCGAACACACCACCGGGGCGGGCGCCTCCGCGTTCGAGCCGGTCCTCGACGATCACCGGTCAACGGTGGACTGGCGCCGGATGCACGTCCCCGAGCCCGTGGACCTGCCGCCACTGGACCAGGTCGCCGGACTGATCGTCATGGGCGGGACGATGTCCGCGGTCGACCCGGCCGAACATCCGTGGATGCCCCCCGAGATCGACTACCTGCGCGACGCCGTCGGCCGCCACCTGCCGGTGTTCGGGGTCTGCCTCGGCGCCCAGCTGCTGGGCCAGGCGCTCGGTGGCACGGTCACCCGGCGCGACATCCCACGCGTCGGCTACCTCCCGCTGCGTGCCACCCCCGAGGGCCGGGACGACGAGGTGGTCGCGGACTGGCCGGACGACGCCCCCGCGCTGTTCGTCCACGAGGACGAGGTCAGCGAGCTGCCGCCGGACGCGACGCCCGTCCTGGCCGGCGGTGACCGCGTCCCCGGCTGGCGCTGCGGCTCCGCGCTCGCCGTGCAGTTCCATCCCGAGGTCCCGGTCGACCAGCTCGAGCACTGGACCCAGATGGGCGCGCTCGACGGGATGTTCCGCGCGGCCGACGTCGATCCGGTGGCACTGCTCGAGGATGCGGCGAAGCACGCCGCAACGGCGGTCGCGCAGGGCGAGCGCCTGGTCGAGCGGTTCCTGCGCGGGCCGGTCGCTCAGGCGCTGGACCGCTGAGCGCGAGGTGGTCGCTCAGGCGCTGGACCGCTGAGCGCGAGGCGGTCGCTCAGGCGCTGGACCGCTGAGCGCGAGGTGGTCGGCCTTCCTACCGCCGGGCGTTCGTTCCCTCGCCGCCGGCGACCGCCGGGATGATGGAGATCGTGTCGTCCTCGGACACCCGCGTGTCGAGCCCGTCGTGGAACCGGACGTCCTCGTCCCGGATGAACACGTTGACGAACCGGCGCAGCTGACCGTCGTCGCCGAGCAGCCGCTCACCCAGGCCCGGGTGAGCCGCGTCGAGGTTGGCGAGCACCTCCCGGAGGTCCTGTCCCTCGACGGTCACCACGGCCTGACCATCGGTGAGCCGGCGCAGGGGGGTCGGGATCCGCACATCGGGCACGCTGGTCCCTCTCCTGGGTCCGGGCCGGTGACGGGAACTCTCGGCCGCGATCCCGCCGTCGGGTCCGAGCCCTCGCCTCTGCTGGATGAGCAACCCGTGGCCGGAGCATGCCACCCTGCGTCCCCACCGCCAAGGACACGATGGTCGGACCGTGTGCACCGACCAGCGGCCCAGCGGGCCGGCCGCCGGCCTGACCGGCCACCCGACCGACCCCACCGGCCACCCGGCCGAGCGCCCCACCGGCCACCCCGACCGACCCCACCGGTTACCCGACCGAGCACCCCACCGGTCACCCGACCGACCACCCCCGACCGTCCAGGAGCTGCCATGGACCAGGCCGGCCCGCTGAGCTCGCCGCGGCCGCCGATCGCACATACCGCGTTCACCGCGGAGGACCTGGCCGCGCGCAAACGTCGCACCGGCACGACCGTGTCGGTCGTGATCCCGGCCCGGGACGAGGAGTCCACCGTCGGTGAGGTCGCCGGCACGCTGCATCGGACGCTCGCCGAGCGCGTCGGGCTGATCGACGAGGTGGTGGTGGTCGACGCGGGGTCGACCGACGCGACGGGGGAGCGCGCCCGCCAGGCCGGCGCTCGCGTGGTCAAGCAGGCGGAGGTGCTGCCCGAGTACGGGGACGCACCCGGCAAGGGCGAGGCGATGTGGAAGGGGCTGGCCGCCAGTCGGGGTGACCTGCTGGTGTTCGTGGACGCGGACGTGGTCGACATCGGTCCGCGGTTCGTGACCGGGCTGCTCGGTCCTTTGCTCACCGATCCCACGGTCGCGTTCGTCAAAGCCTGTTACGACCGGCCGCTCCACCTCGACGGCCATCACCAGGAGCACGGCGGTGGCCGCGTCACCGAACTGCTCGTCCGTCCGCTGCTGGCGACGTTCTGGCCGCACCTGGCGACGCTGATCCAACCCCTGGCCGGCGAGGTGGCGGCATCCCGTTCGCTGCTGGCGTCGCTGCCGTTCGAGCGCGGCTACGGGGTCGAGTTGGCGATGCTGCTGGACGTCGCCTCCCGACACGGCGGGGAGGCGATCGCACAGGTGGATCTCGGGCGACGCGTCCACGTGCACCAGCCGCTCGATGCGCTCGGCCGCATGGCGACCGAGCTCCTGCAGGTCGCGCTCGCCCGCGCGCCCGCGGGCCCGGGTGCGGCGGGATGGGCCGACGCGGCCGCCACCACGACGTTGCGCCAGCCGGTCCGAACCGATGCTGGCGACCTCCAACTGGCACCCCACCGGATCGCGCGGGATGAGCGCCCACCGCTGATGCAGGCGCCGACTCGGCCGACAGGCGGGACGACGGAGAACCACGACCACGCTTCGTGACGGTCCCTGACGCTGAGCGACACATCGGTGGGCGGCGAGGTATGGTGGACGACGAGGCCGACGAAGGTCGGCGGACGGAGGGGGCGATGGCCGACCGACGGAAGGTGCTCGTCGTCGATGACGAGCCCGACGTCCTACTGCTGTGCCGCGTGAACCTCGAGTTCGAGGGCTACGAGGTCATCGAGGCAGTGGACGGCGAAGCGGCGATGGAACGCGTCCGCGAGGATCGGCCCGATGTGGTCCTCCTTGATGTGATGATGCCGAAGATGGACGGCTGGCAGGTTCTCGAGGCCATCAAAGGCGACGAAGACATCTCCTCCATCCCGGTCGTGATGCTGACCGCCAAGGTCCAGGATCAGGACCAGATCCGTGGATGGTCGCAGGGCGCTGCCGACTACATCACCAAGCCGTTCTCACCCCTCGCGCTGTCGCAGGTGCTCCAGGACGTGCTGGAGACCGACCCCGCGGAGGAAGAGCGCCGCCGGCGGATGATCCTGGAGAAGCTGCAACTGCTGCAGAACCAGTAGGTCGTCCGGACCTGCACGCAGCTGGGCCGTGGGCGCGTCGTGACCTCGTCGTGCGCGTGTCATGACCTCGCGGTGCACCCGCGCCGTGACCACGCCGGGTGCGCGGTCAGCCGCGGTCCGAGCCGACCACGACGTGGACGTCCACGGACGTCGACAGGTTGCCCGGCTGTACCTCGACGCGAGTAACGCCGAGCTCATCGGCGACCTGTCGAGCCGCCTGCTCCTGCCCGTCGTTGAAGAACACCGTCGTCTCGTCGCGACGTAGGGCGGGGTTCTGCGCGATGAGGTCGTAGCCGGCCTCGACCAGTCGATCGGCGACCTGGTTGGCGGCCGCACCCCCGTCGTTCTGGTAGCCGTCGAGCACCTGCACCGTGACCTCCGCCGGGTCCAACGCGGGCGATGCGGCCGGCGCGTCGTCCTGGCCATCGTCGTCGGCGGTGTCGTCGTTGGTGTCGTCGGTGTCGTCGGCGTCGCCATCGTCCGCGTCGTCGTCGGACGCGTCGTCGTCGGACACGCCGTCATCCGACGCGTCGTCGGAGTCGTCGGCACCGTCCCGCTCGACGTCGTCGCTATCGTCGACCGGGCCTTCGGGCTCGGATGGCTCGTCGGGCTCCGGGTCGGGCTCTTCCTGCTCGTCCTCGTCCGGCGGCTGCGCTTCAGACCGGTCGTCGTCGCGGGGGCTGGCCGCCGGGTCGCCACCGTCGGCGAGGCCGACGCCGTAGAACGCCCCCGCGGCGAGCGCCACCACCGCCACACCGCCACCGAGGTGCTGGGCGAGAGCGGTCGCCAGCGGTCGGCGCGGCGGCGCGGCCATCTCGGTCAGCGAGCGTCGGTACGGACGCGGCGAGCGGCACGTTGACGCTGACGCTGCGCTCGGAGCCGACGGAGCCGCTTGACGAGCATCGGATCGTAGGCCTCCGCCGCCTCGTCATCGATGATGCGGTTGAGCAGCTGGTAGTACCGGGTCGGCGAGACGTCGAACCGTTCCTTGACGGCCTGCTCCTTGGCGCCGGCGTACCGCCACCACTCCCGCTCGAAGTCGAGGATCGCCGCATCCCGCTCCGAGAGCACCTCGCCCGTCGGTTCCGCGACCGGCGTTGCCTGCTGCATCGGCGTCGTCATCCTCGCCACTCCTCGTCGAAGACCGTAGGTTCGCAGACGAACCACACCGGTGCAACTACGCCCCTGTCAGCCGTCGCTCAGATGACGCTGCGTACCGCTGCGTCGAGCGGTATCGCGGCCCGTGATCCGGCACCCGAACTGCCCCGTCCATCCGTCGGCGAGGGAAGGTGCCATCGGTCGCGGGACCTGGTATCTACCTCACGTCCTCTGGCCGGGGCGACCTGGCCGGCACGTCGCAAACCCGGGAAGGCATCGCCCCATGGGTCACGCTCGTCCGTCCCTGCCCCTCGTCGTCGCCGCCGTTGCGGCCGCCATCGCGCTGTTGGTACCCGTCAGCGTGGCGTCCCCGGCGACCGCGGCCAGCGCGGACGAGACCACCTCGCTGACCGCGGTGTTGGACGCGATGAACGACGCTCGCAGCGACCGTGGGCTCTCGCCGGTGCAGCTCCACCGCGATCTGGAACTGGTCGAGCTCGCCAACGACGACTACGCGCGCACCGGGCTCGCCCACCAGGTGGTGCGCGGGTTGGACGGCCCGTGGTACGACGACCCGGACATCAGCGCGATCGGCGAGATCCAGTACACCGGACGACCCGGCGGGGCCCAGCGTGCGGTCGCCGCGTGGTCGGACAGCCCGTCCCACGCGACCACCATGTACGACACGGACGCCACCCATGTCGCGATCGGGGCGGACACCGGCGGTGACCGGACGGTGTACACCGCCCACCTGTTGCACATCGATCCCATCACCGACCCGGAGGGCCGATCCAACAGCCAGGCCTGCCCCACCAGCGAGGTCCCCTCCGGCGCGTTCCAGGACGTCCCCGGCAGCACGCACGGCGACGCGGTGGACTGCCTGGCCTGGTGGGAGATCACCCACGGGACCGGCGAGGGTGCCTTCGATCCGGCCGGGTCGGTGACCCGCGGACAGCTGGCGACGTTCCTCGCGAACGGATTCACCGCCGGCGGCGTCGCCCTGCCGACCGGGGACCGCAACGCGTTCCGCGACGTGGACACGCGGGACACCCACGCCCGAGCGATCGCGGCGCTGTCCGCTGCCGGGGTGATCGACGGCTACCCCGACGGCACGTTCCGGCCCGACGTGGCCGTCGAACGGGGCCAGATGGCCCGCCTGCTCACCCGCGCCTTCGAGCACGCCAGCGACACCAGCCTGCCGTCTCCGCAGGAGCACTGGTTCGGCGAGGTCCCCACCGACCACCGGTTCGCGACCGACATCAACCGGCTCGCGGACGCGGGCTGGGCCACCGGGTACCCGGACGCCACCTACCGGCCGTGGGAGACGGTGCGGCGCGACCAGATGGCGTCGTTCGTGACCCGATGGCTGGACCAGCTGGTCGAGGAGGGCGTCGCCGACCATCCCGCCTGAGCGACGCCGGAGCCGACCGCCGGACGACGGCACCCCGGTAGCTCCCGACGTGTGGAGCGATGACGCCGCTCAGCCCCCGCACCGCTCCACACATCCACACGGACCAACGCCACCGGACTCGCGCGCCGGAACCTGTGGAGCGATGACGCCGCTCAGCCCCCGCACCGCTCCACACATCCACGCGGACCGACACCACCGGACGCCCCCACCCGAACCTGTGGAGTGCCGGCCCCACGGCGCCCCTGCACGGCTCCACACATCCGCGCGGACCGACACCACCGCGGACGACACGATGTCCCGAGACCGGCGTTCACCATGTCTCGGGACATCGCGATCGAGCCGGAGAGGGGATTCGAACCCCTGACCTCGCGCTTACAAGGCGCTTGCTCTGGCCATCTGAGCTACTCCGGCGTGCCCTCGGATGAGGTGTCCTCCACGGTAGCCGCGGCTCGCGGATCGACCGGGACGCGCACGGTGAACCGGGCTCCGCCGCCGGGCCGGTCACCCACCTCGACCGCACCGCCATGTGCAGCCACGAAGCGCTCCACGAGCGACAGCCCGATCCCCGTGCCCGGTGATGCGCTACCGGTGGCCGCCGTGCCCTGCTGGAACGGTTCGAGGATGCGGTCGCGGTCGCCGGCCGCGATGCCGGGGCCGTCGTCCTCGACCTCGACGATCGCGTCGACACCCTCGCGGTACGCGCGGATCCAGATCGAGCTCTCCGACGGGGTGTGTCGCGTCGCGTTGCGCACCAGGTTGTCGACCGCGCGGTCGAGCATGACGCGATCGGCGTGCACCACCACCTCGCCGGCGTCGCAGGTGATCGCTCTGCCGTGCTGGCGGTAGCGTTCGACGACCCGGCCCACGAGCTCGTGCAGGTCGGTCGGCTCGATGCGTGGGGTGACCGCACCCTCGCTCAGCCGGTCGAGGTCGAGCAGGTCATCGATCAGGCGTTCGAGGCGTCGGGCGTTCTCCATCAACGGTCGGAGCGCCTTCGCGGCAGCGCCCCGCAGATCGCCGACCCGGTCGAGCGTCTCGGCGAAGCCGACGACGCTGGTCAACGGGGTCCGCAGCTCGTGCGACACCGCGGAGAGGAACGCGCTCTTCATGGTGTCGACCTGGCGGAGCTCCTCGCTCGCGTGTCGCTCGCGCTCGAGCGCCGTACGCAGGGCATCCGCCGCCCGGACCTCCTCGGTCACATCCCGACCGATCCCGCTGAACGCGACCGTCTCGCCATCCACCACGATCGGCGAGCGTCGTTCCTCCAGCCAGCGCCACCGTCCGTCGCCTCGCCGGAACCGGAAACGGACCGTGACCGGCCCCACCTCCGCACCGTTGATGACCAGGGTGTGACGGTCGTCGACATGCACGTTGCGGGGGATCAGCCCCGGATCGGCGTAGAGCATCGCCGGATCGAACCCGTAGACGTTCGACGCTGACGGCGACACGTACTCGAGCGTCACCTGCGGATCCAGTCGGACCCGGAAGACCACATCCAGCGCATGCTGCGCGAGCATCTCGAGCTGGGCCTTCGACTCCGCCGCGTCGCGGACCGCCGCGTTGCGCTCGGAGAGATCCAGGTAGAACGCCGAGGTCCCGATCCGCTGACCATCCGGGTCGACGATGGGCGCGAGCGACACGCCGACCTCGACGTCGTATCCGTCGCGGTGACGGCGTTTGGTCTCCAGGTACGCCCGGGTTGCCGCCGGGTCCGGATCGCTCGTCGACGGCAACTGGACGGGCGTCGCGTCGGGATCGAGGGGGTCGAGGATCGTCATCGGTCGACCGAGCACCTCCTCAGCGGACCAGCCGAACAGCTGCTGCGCCGCCTGGTTCCAGGAGGCGATGGACCGGTCGCGGTCGACGCTGAGGATCCCGATCCGCGCATGCTCCACGATCGCGCTCAGCCGTACCTCCACGGCCCGCAGCCGTTCGACCTCAGCGAGCCGCTCGGTCAGCTGCCACTCGATCCGAGCTCGCCGGAGCTTGCGCTCGATCAGCTGTCCGACGCTCCAGGCGAGCCGGGCACGAGCATCCTCGAAGGGCGGCGGCTGCGCCGGGGCCGCGACCGCGAGCACCTCGCCCCCGGCGATCCACACCAGATCGATCGGGGCGACCAACCCACGAACCTGAGGGGGCGCCGGGTCGACCGTGACCACGTCCCCCGCTCGGGGTGCTCCCACGACCTCGGGCGGCAAGGCGAACTCGGCCGTGATCACGCGCGGAGGGCCGACCCGCAGCAGCACCTCGAGCGGTGCCTGCTCATCTCCCAGCGG
>SKNP01000379.1 GCA_007120485.1 Nitriliruptoraceae bacterium | reverse complement strand
TCTTCCTCGGTCTGCGCCAGCATGAAGTCACGCATCGGCTCGTAGCCGAGCTCCGCGGCCTCGAGCGCATCCACCTCGCCAGCCAACAGCGGTTGGACGGCCGCGTCGTTGACCTCGGAGAGGGTGTCGGACATCGAGAACAAGCTCAGGAACAGCGCGAGCCCGATCAGCACCTGGGCCGGCGGGACGGCCTGCAGTCCGAGTCCCTGACGGGCGAGCCCCAGCACGACCACGAACCGGGTGAACGTGGTCATCAGCAGCAGGCCCGCAGGGGCCACGGCGGCCACCGTCAGCAGCAGGACGGTGGTGACCGTCTGCGACAACCCATGGTCGCCGTCGACGGTGAGGTTGAAGCCCACCTCGCCGTCGGGGTCGTCCGGAGGTTGCGGCGCGGTCGGCTCCGACGGCCCTTCCGGCGGCAGCGGTGGCTCGATCTCCTGGGCGGTCGCGGCTCCGGCGCCGAACGCGAGGAGCGCGGCGATCAGGACCAGCAGCAGCAGCGCGCGCTGCGCGACGCGGTTACCGGCGAAGGAGGTCATGGAACGGCCTCCCCGCGGCGGGGGTGCGGACCGTCATCGCACGAAGACGGTCAACGAGGCCGTTCCCTGGCCCTGCGGACACCCCGCCCGGCACCGGCTCGACCGTGGCGCGCAGCGCCGGCTCGAGCTCGGGGGCAGGGGTGGGCTCGGCCGCATCCTTGCGGTCGAGCGAGGTCGTGAGCACGTCCGTCGGCAACGTGGTGGTGTACCCCGTGAACGTGGTCGCATCGGACGACGACCGTCCGTCGAGGTGGAGCACCTCGTCGTCGACGTCGTCGTCGTCGGGCGGCAGGTCCGCCAGCAGCTGGACACCTTGGTCCCCGGCACCGACGAGCAGGCGCCGCGGCCCGACGGCCACGACGGCGAGCACCGACTGCTTGGACAGCGCCGTGCGGGCGACGACCCGGAGCCCGTCGGGACCGCTGGCTCGCTTGCGACGCAGCAGCAGCGGCACGGCCGCGATCGCGGCGAGCAGCAGCAGGGCGATCAGGGGCGAGTCGATCACGAGGGGATCCGCCCGAGCAGCTCGGAGATCCGCACGCCGAGTTCGTCACCGACGACGACCACGTCACCGCGGGCGATCGAGGTGCCGTTGGCGAGGACGTCGACCGGTGCGCCGGCGAGCCGCTCGAGCTCCACCACGCTGCCTTCCTGGAGCTGGAGCAGGTCTCGCAACGGCATGCGGATGCGGCCGAGTTCCACGGTGACGGTCATCTCGACGTCCCCGAGGAGCGACAGGTCCCCGGTCGGACCGGGACCGGCGCCGGCGGTCAGGTCCGGCAGCTCGGCGTGTGCGGCGGTCTCGGTGCTCATGTCGTTGGGCCTCCGGGTGGCAGGTCGGATCCGGGTTCCGCAGCCGGCGCTGGATCGCGGCGTGGCGCGGGGACGGTCGGGGGTGCGACGATCTGGACAGCGACCTTGCGCCGTCGCTTGCCGAGGTGGGCGGTACCGAGGGGCCGCTCGTCGACGACGAGGTCGGCAGGACGATCGGCGGGGTGGTCGAGCCGCAGGACGTCACCGGGTTCGAGCGCCGCCAGCGTGCTGGCGGGCATCGTGGTCCCGCCGATACGCGCTCGGATATCGAGCGTGGCGTCCAGGACCGTGGAAGCCAGCGGTGAGGTCCACAGCTGGTCCGGGTCGTCGCCATCGTGGTGGCCGGGGCCGGTGAGCAACGTCTCGAGGTGGGCCACCAACGGCGCCACCGGGTACGCGAGGGTCACCAGGCCGGTCGCGGGCAGGTCGCCTCTGACCTCCACCTGGTAGGTCAGCATCAGCAGCAGCTCCCCCGGGGAGCCCAACTGCATCGGCTGTGGTGCCGTCTCGAAGGTCAACAGGCTGGAGGTCTCGCCTTCCAGATCCCGCAGCGCTTCGTCGATGGCGGCGACGGCGGGCTGCAACAGCTCGTGGCTGAGCAGCGCGGACTCGAGTTCGGTCGGACGACGATCGACGGGTGCGAGCGCCGCGTCACCGGGGCCGCCGAGCAGCCGCTCGACGAACAGCAGCGCGAACGGCAGATCCACCTGGACGAACGCGACGGCACCGAGGCCGCCGACCCGGATGGTGCCGAGAGCGGTCGGAGCCGGCAACGATCGGACGAAGTCGTCGATCGACAGCTGCTCGGTCGCGACGTGTTCGACCTCGACCGCGGCGTAGCTACTGGCACTCCAGGTCGTCGAGAGCCGGCGCGCGAACACCTCGTGGGTGCTCTCCAACGCCACGATCGCGTCCCGGCCGACCCGGCTGGGCCGCCGGAAGTCCACCGGTGCGATGGTCATGGGGTCGTTCGACAACGTCGCGCTCACAGGCAGCGTCCCTCCGGGTCCGCAGCCCCCGTCGGCACGAAGACGGAGTGGTCAAGCGCTGAGGATCAGCCGGCTGCGCGCAGCCGTCGGGACGCGTCGGCGAGCAGGTCACTGCACCATGAGTTCCGTCAGGACCACGCGGCTGACGACGTCATCCCCCCAGATCGACCTCGCCTCCTCGGAGAGGTTGCGCCGCAGCTCCTCGGAGCCTTCCTCGCTGCGGATGTGATCGGCATCCATCCGGGAGACCTCGGCGAGGAGCTGGTCCTCCAGCAAGGGCCGCTGGTCCGAGATCACCTCGCGGTCCTCGCCCTCGTAGAGCACCACCGCCATCGCCACACGGGCGTGGCGCAGGCCGGAGTGGCCGGTGGTCGTGGTCAACGGCTCGAAGGCGACGACCACGCCGTCCTCTCGCTCCTCTGGCTCCTTCTCCGGGGCGAAGAACAGGAACCAGGCCGCCGCCGCGCTCCCCGCCAACGCGAGCAGGACGCCGAGGATGACGACGAGCACCTTCTTGCCCCTGCGCTTCGGCGGGTCGAACTCCTCCGCCGGTGCGAACTGGGTATCGACGGCGGTCACAGCTCGTCCTCCTCGATCAGCACGACGATGTCGACCCGACGGTTGCGGGCCCGACCGTCGTCGGTCTCGTTCGTCTCCAGCGGGTGGTACTCGCCGTACCCGACCGCGCCCACACGGTCCGACGGCAGATCGTGCTCCTCGATCATGCGTTGGAGCACCGTCACGGCCCGATCGGTCGAGAGGTTCCAGTTGGTGTAGTCCGGTCGGTTGATCGGCAGGTCGTCGGTGTGGCCCTCGACCATCAACGGGTTGGGGAACCCGTCGAGCACCTCGGAGACCACCTCGATGACCTGCTCGCCCAGCGCGTCGATCTCGGTCGATCCCAGCGCGAACAGCACGTCGTCACTGGCGATGGAGACCACCAGCCCTCGTTCCTCGCGACGCTGCTCGACGTAGGTCTCCAGCCCGTGCTCCTGCACGGCGTCGTCGATCGCGGCCTCCACCTCGTCCAGCTGATCGAGGGCGTCGGAGTGTCGCTGGACCATCTCCAGCGCTTCGTCCCGGGTGATCTCCTCCGCGGCCTGATCCTCCGGGTCGTCCTCCGGGAGCTCGTCCGGAGGATCCGGCCGCTCGTGCAGGTCCGCGTCGTCGAGGCGGTCGGGGTTCTCGGGCCGCTCCAGCTCAGGGTTGACGGGCAGGGCATCGGGGTTGAGGCCGTCCTGCTCCGGCAGCAGGCCGTCGCCGGCCTCGTTGCCGAAGGGCTCGCGCAACCCCTCGATGAACGCCGTGAACTTGATGACGTCCATCTCCGACATCGTGTAGAGCAGGATGAAGAACGCCAGCATGAGCGTGACGGCGTCGGCGTAGGTGGTCAGCCACCGGTTGCCATCACCATCACCGTTGCCCCGGTCGCGTCGACGACGCGCCCCGGGACGGCTGCTCGTGCCGGTACCGGCCATGTCAGGCGGCCTCGCCCGTCGCGTCCTTGGGCTGGAGGCGGTCGCCCACGCCGATCCGGTCCGACGGCGGCAGGTAGGACTCGAGCCGCTCGATCACCCCACGGGGACTCGCCCCGGCGCGGATCGACAGCACACCGTCGACCGCGACCTCCAGCGCTTCCATCTCGACCTGGTTGAGCCGTTCCAGCCGGGCCGCGATCGGGTTGAACAGCAGGTTGCCGATCAGTACCCCGTAGAGCGTGGTCAACAGCGCCAGGGCGAGGCCCATGCCGAGCTGCTCGGGGTCCTCGAGGTTGCCCAGCATGTTGACCAGGCCGATCACCGTGCCGACCATCCCGAACGTCGGCGCGTAGCCGGCCAGGGTCTTGTAGAAGTCGATCGCGCGGCGATGACGATCGTCGGTCGCCTCGAGCTCGATCTCCAGGGTCTCCTTGACCACGTTCTCGTCCGCGCCGTCGACCAGGAGCTGGACGCCGAGCTCCAGGAACCGCTCGTTGATCTGGTCCATCTGACGCTCGAGCGCGAGCATGCCCTCCCGACGGGCCACCTCGGCGAGCTTGGCCAGCGCGGTGATCGTGTCCTGGACGTCCGGCACATCGGATCGGATCGCCTTGCG
>SKNP01000222.1 GCA_007120485.1 Nitriliruptoraceae bacterium | reverse complement strand
GTCGAACCCAACCCGACCCGCGCCGCCGCCGCGTCGAGGGTGGACTGCGCGACACCGAAGTCCTCGCCGGTCGCCCACATCTCGGCGAGGACGGGCCGCATCGTGGTGAAGAAGCGCTCGAGCACCCCGTCGAGCCGCGGGTCGGCTGGATCGAGGTCGACCCCGCCTTTGGCGCCCCCGAACGGCAGGTAGCGGTCGTCCGGGTCGTAGACGATCGCCTCCTTGAGCGTCATCGCGCGGGCGAGGCCGGCGATCTCGCCGATCGTGAGGCCGTCACGGACCCGGAAGCCGCCGCCGGCCAGCCCACCGATCAGCCGCTCGATCACGACGTAGCCGCGGGTACCGGTGACCGGATCGGTCCAGGTCAGCTCGAGCTCCGGGGTGGGCGCGGCGATCTCGACCGTCGAGGTGGTGGGGTCGGAAGCGGTCGGGTGCGTCGGGGTGGCGGTCACAGACGGGCCTTCGGCTCGGGGTGCGAACGGGGTCAGGAGCGGCCGCAGCGGTCCTCGGGGATGCGCAGCAGGGTCGGTCGGTCGGCGGCGGCCGCTTCGGTCAGGGCGTCGGCCAACTCGGCGAGGTCGGCGACGTCGCGGCCGTGGCAGCCGAACGCACGGGCGGCGGCGGGCAGGTCGGGGGCTCCGAGCGTGACCCCGATGGTGGCCTGGTCGCGGGCGCGCATCTCCCGGTCGATCTCGCCGTAGCCGCCGTTGTCGACGACCACGACGGGCAGGGCCACGCCGGCCTCGGCCGCAGCGGCCAGCTCGGCGATGGTGAACATCAGGCCGCCGTCACCGCTGAGCGCGACCACGGGGGTGGCGGGCCGCCCGATCTTCGCGCCGGTGGCGGCCGGCACGGCGTAGCCGAGCGTGCCGAGCCCGGTCGGGTAGAGCAGCGACGCCGGGGCGTAGGTGGGCAGGTTCGCCAACGCCCCGTAGTAGCAGGCCATGGCGCTGTCGCCGGCGATGATGCCGTCGCGGCCGAGGTGCTCGTGCAGGACGTCGAGCAGCCCGAGCCACGTCGCGCCCTGCTCGGCGGCCTCGGCGTGGTGCCGGTCGCGCCAGGTGGCCGCATGGGCGGCCGCCGCGTCGGTGACGGCCGGCGCCTCGGTCGGCGTCGATGCCTCGGTCGTCGACGGTGCCGCGGTCGTCGACGGCGCCTCGGTCGTCGACGGTGCCCCCAACCGGGCCAGCAGCGCAGCCAGCACCGTCGCGGCGTCGCCGGTCAGCCCGACCCGTGGCCGGGCGTTGCGGGCCACCATCGTCGGATCGACGTCGATGCGGACGACGCGATCGTCGATCGCCAGCGGCTCCCAGACATCCGCCGGGGCCAGCTCGGTCCCGATGGCCACGACCACGTCGCTGTCGGCGACCAGCTCCTGCACCGCGCGCAGGTGGAGTCCGGCGCCGATCGCCAACGGGTGGTCCTCGGGCAGCGTGCCCTTGCCGTTGGTGGAGGTGACCACCGGGGCACCCATCACCTCGGCGAACGCCGCGACCTGGTCGGCCGCATCGCGAGCACCCCCGCCGACCAGCACGACCGGACGCTCAGCCTCCGCCAGCGCGTCCGCGGCCGCCGTCAGCGACGCTTCGTCCGGGATCGGCGTCGACGCGGCGACCGGTGCCACCTCGACGGCCGGACCGTCGGCGAGCAGCAGGTCGAGGGGGACCTCGAGGTGGACCGGGCGCGGCCGGCCGTGGGTCATCGTCGCGAACGCCTCGGCGACCGCGCCGGGGATCTCCGCCACGGACGTCACCCGCCGGCTGACCGCCACGATCCGGTCCATCGCGCCGGACTGGTCCTTGACCTCGTGCAGTTCGCCGTTGCCGCTCGCCGGGTGAGCCAGGGGCATGCCGGGGGAGACCAGCAGCACCGGCACGGAGTCGGAGTAGGCCTGGGCCAGCGCGGTCGCCGCGTTGAGCACGGCCGGGCCGGTGGTGGTCACCACCACACCCGGGCGACCGGTGACCCGTGCGTAGCCGTCGGCGGCGTACCCGGCGCCCTGCTCGTGCCGCGGGGAGACGTGGCGGATGCCGTGGGTGTCCAACGCGGCGTAGATCGGCAGGTTGTGCGTACCGGGGATGCCGAACACCGTGTCGACACCGTGCGCGGCCAGCGCCGCCACGATCGCCTCTCCGCCGGTCACGATGGTCACGGTCAGGCTCCACTTCTCGAGGAGGTCGGCGGCACGTCGGGGGTGGCCGGCACGGCGGGTCCGGCGACACGTCCGGGACCGACCCTCGCGGGGCGCCGACCACGCGCCTAGCGTGCCCACCGGGGCATCGGACGCTGGGGAGCGCGATGAAGGTCAGGGGTCGATCACGGACCGTGGGCGCACGGTCGGCATGGAGCGTACGCGCGGGCGCGGTGCTCGTGCTCGCCGCCGGCCTGGCGCTGGCGCCGCTGCCGTCCGACCCGCCGTCGGCCACCGCGGACGACGCCGACCGGGTCGCGTCCGGCTGGCTGCCGTACTGGGACCTCGGTGCGAGCGAACAGGCGGTGCTCGACCACGCGGAGCGCTTCCGCGAGGCGATGCCGTTCTGGTACGAGGTGGCGCTCGACGGCCGCATCAGCGGCCACGCCGGTGCCGGCGATCCGGACGTGGTGTCGCGGCTGCAGGCCGCGGACGTCGAGGTGCTCCCGACGATCACCAACCCGCTGGGGCCGCACGCCTTCAACGCGTTGTTCAGCGACGACGACGTCCGGTCGGACCACCTCGACGAGATCGTGCAGTTGGTCGAGGACGGCGGCTTCGACGGCATCGACATCAACTACGAGCACGTCGCCGTGTCCACCGACGAGGCGTTGTCGGCGCAGAACCGCGCCCTGTTCTCCGGCTTCGTCGAGGACCTGTGCGAGCGGCTCCGCGACCGGGATGCGCGCTGCTCGGTGGTGGTGATGGCACGGACCGACGACGCGATGCAGGCGTCCTACCGGCCCGAGTTGGCGGTGGGCGTCTACGACTACGCCGCGATCGGTGCCGCCGCCGACGTCGTGCGGGTGATGACCTACGACCAGCACTACCCGCACGGCGAGCCGGGGCCGATCGCCGGCTACGGCTGGGTCGAAGCGGTGCTCGACTACACCCTGCGCCACATCCCGCCGGACAAGGTGGAGATGGGCTTCCCGACCTACGGTCGCGACTGGCCCGCCACCGGCGAGCGGGCGCAGGCCCTGACCACCCGGGAGGCCACGGAACGGCTGCGCACCGTCGCCGCGAACCGCACGTTCGATCCGGTCGAGCGCGAAGCGCGGTTCACCTACCGCGCCGACGGCACCGACCGCACCGTGTGGTTCGGCGACCATGAGTCACTGGACCACCGGCTGTGGCTGGCGCGACGCCTGGGGCTTCGGGGTGTGGCGTTCTGGACCACCGGCGGCGCCGACGCGTCGGTCTGGTCCACGCTCGACCACCACGCCCCCCGGTGGGATGACGTGCCGGCCAGCGGCTTCCGTGACGTCTCCCCCGGCGGCACGTTCGACGACGACATCGCCTGGTTGGTCGATGCCGGCGTGACCCGGGGCTGCAACCCGCCGCACGCCGACCGGTTCTGCCCGGACGACGAGGTGACGCGTGGCCAGATGGCCGCGTTGCTGGTCCGCGCGCTCGGGCTGCCGGCGGGCGACGGGTTGGGGTTCGCGGACGTGCCCGACGACCACACGTTCGCCGATGACATCGACCGGCTCGCGTCGGCTGGCATCACCGACGGGTGTGAGGCGGACCGGTTCTGCCCGTCGGAGCCCATCACCCGACGACAGATGGCGCGGATGCTCACGGTGGCGCTCGACCTCAACGACGTGGGCAAGCTGGCCTTCGACGACGTCGGCCCCGACGATCCGTTCGCCGGTGACATCGACCGGCTGGCGACCGCCGGGATCACCACCGGCTGCGCGCCGCAGCGGTTCTGTCCCCTGCAGCCCGTCACGCGTGGGCAGATGGCCGCGTTCCTGCACCGCGGGCTCGGCTGAGCCTCACCGCACGGCGAGGCTCAGCCGATGGCGACGCTGGGCGTCGCGTGGGATCCGACCTGGTTGCGGGCTTCCCGCTCCCCGGCGGCGATGACGGTCGCGGCCGCGACGATCGGGACGACATCGGCCGGCAGATCAGCCAACGCCAGGATCATCGCGACGGCCACGACGGTGCCGGCGCCGTACACCCAGGCCGCGCCGACCTGGGAAGCGGGCCGTCGCAGCTGTACGCCGACCGCGGCGACGATGGCCCAGGCGAAGACACTCTGGGCGAACCAGTGGATCTCGTGGGTGGCGCCGGCACCCTCGGGGAAACCGGTGAACGCGGTGACGATGAAGCCCAGCTGTTCCGGGCGCTCGCCGAGGTGGAGGAAGAGCAGCAGCACCAGCAGCGCCCAGAAGGTGATGAGCCGCCAACGTGGGGCATGGGCCGTGGCTTCGGTCATGGTCGATCCTTGGTGTGTCGGTGCGTGCGTCGGTGGTC
>SKNP01000365.1 GCA_007120485.1 Nitriliruptoraceae bacterium | reverse complement strand
GGTCGACCTCCTCGCGCGACACCGTCAACGGCGGGGCGAGCCGCAGCACGTCCGGCGCGACCGCGTTGACGAGCAGGAACCGATCGCGGCACGCCGCCTCCACGGCGGCGGCGATGGGCGCGTCCAGCTCGAGCCCGAGCAGCAGCCCGCGGCCTCGGACCCCGCAGGCGAGCGGGGCATCAGCAGCCAGGCGCTGCAGTCCCTCGACCAGCCGTTGGGAACGGACCCGGGCGGTGTCGAGCAGGCCCTGCGAGTCGATGGTGTCCACCACGGCGTTGGCGGCCGCGGCCGTGACGGGGTTGCCCCCGAAGGTGGTGGCGTGATCACCGGGGCCGAGCACATCCGCGGCCGCGCCGCGGGCGATGCAGGCACCGATCGGTAGGCCGTTGGCGAGCGCCTTGGCGACGGTGATCACGTCGGGGACGACGTCGGTGGCCTGGAACGCGAACCACGGTCCGGTCCGGCCGAGCCCGGTCTGCACCTCGTCCACGATCAGCAGGGCCCCGTGCTCGTCGCAGGCCTCCCGCGCGGCCGTGAGCACGGCCGGGTCGAGCGCACGTACGCCGCCCTCGCCCTGCACCACCTCGAGCAGCACCGCTGAGGTCTCCGCCGTCACGGCGGCTCGCAGCGCGTCGGGGTCGTCGTGGGCGACGTGGTCGACGAACCCGGCCAGCGGCGCGAACGGCTCGTGCTTGGCGGGCTGGCCGGTGGCTTCCAGCGTGGCCAGCGTGCGGCCGTGGAAGGACCCCTCCAGCGCGACCACCCGCACCTTGTCGGCCGACCGTCGCTTGCCATGCTTGCGAGCGAGCTTGATCGCGGCTTCGTTGGCGGTCGCACCGCACTGGGCGAAGAACACCTTCGCGTCGTCCCAGCCGGTGATGCGGGCCAGGCGCTCCGCGAGGCCGACCGCGGGCTCGGTCACGAACAGGTTCGAGGTGTGGACCAGCGTGCCGGCCTGCCGGGTGACCGCGTCGGTGACCGCCGGGTGGGCGTGACCGAGGCTGGTCACGGCCAGCCCGCAGAGGAAGTCGAGCCAGGCGTTGCCGTCCTCGTCGAACAGCGCCGTGCCCTGCCCACGGACGAAGGTCGCCTTGGGCGGCCCGTAGGTCGGCATCACGTGCGCATCGGCACGCTCGGTCAACGAGGTCGCGGCGTGCGTGGCGCTCACCGGTCACCTCCCGTGCTGGTCGGGGCCGAGCGACCGGTCGGCGCGACGGTGCTGCCGGGCACCGACGGGGTCACCATCGTGCCGATGCCCTCGTCGGTGAAGATCTCGATCAACACTGCGTGCAGGACGCGACCGTCGAGGATGTGGGCTTGCGGCACCCCGTCGCGGATCGCCGCGACCATGGAGCGGACCTTGGGGCGCATGCCCTCGTGGAGCTCGTCGTCGGCGAGCATCCCGGCCAGGCGGTCGACGCCCACCTCGGACATCAGCGCCTCGCGTTCCGGATCGCCGAAGTCCAGGTACAGGCCCGGAACGTCGGTGAGGTAGACCAGCTTGGAAGCACCCAACGCCGCCGCGATGGCACCGGCGGCGGTATCGGCGTTGACGTTGCGTTCGACCCCGTCAGCGTCCCGCCCGACGGTGGCGACCACCGGCAGGAACCCGTCGGCGAGCTGGTCGTCGAGGTAGGCCGTGTCCACGTGCTCGACCTCGCCGACCAGGCCGAGGTCCTCACCGTTGGGGCCGAGCGCGGGACGGACCTCCAGCAGCCCCGCGTCGGTCCCGGCCACGCCGACCGCGGGGGCGCCGGCGTCCTGCACCAGCCCGACGACCTCCGGGTTGACCTGGCCGAGCAACGCCATGCGCACCACGTCCATCATGGCGGCGTCGGTGACCCGCAACCCGCCGATGAACGACGACTCGATGCCGAGCTTGCCCGCCAGGTCCCCGATCTGCGGACCACCACCGTGGACGATCACCGGTTTGAGCCCGACGAAGTGCAGCAGCGCGACGTCCGCGGCGAACGAGCGTTTGAGTTGGTCGTCGACCATCGCGTTGCCGCCGTACTTGATCACGACCGTCTGCCCGTGGAAGCGCTTGATCCACGGCAGTGCCTCGCGAAGGACGGCCGCCTTCTCCTGGGCGACCTCGACCCGTTCGGCCGAGACGTCGTCGGCGGTGGTGATGCGGCGCCCGACCTGGGCGACGGGTGCGGCGGATCCGTGGGGCTGGGAAGGTTCCATCACGTGGTGTACTCGGCGTTGAAGCGGACGTACTCGGGCGTGAGATCACAGGTCAGGACGGTGGCGGCCGCGTCGCCGGAGCCGACGTCGGCGCCGAGTTCGACGACCGGTCGGTCCATGGCCGCGGCGACCTGCCCACGATCGAAGCTGGCGGCGACCCCGAACCGGCACACGGTGATCCCGCCGCAGGTGACGCTGACCCGGCGCGGGTCGAAGGCCACGCCGGCGGTGCCCATGGCCATCAGGATCCGGCCCCAGTTGGGATCGGCACCGTGGATCGCGGCACGGACCAGCAGGGAGGTCGCGACCGACCGTGCCAGCTTCTCCGCCTCAGCCTCGGTCGCGGCGCCGGTGATGGTCACCGCGCCGACACGGGTCGCGCCCTCGCCGTCGGCGACGACCTGCTCGGCGAGGTCGGCGCAGACCGCGTGCACGGCGCGACCGACGGCCTCCAAGGACGGTGGCCGCTCCGCCCGGCCGCTGGCCAGCAACGCGATCGAGTCGCTGGTCGAGCCGTCACCGTCCACGCTGATGCGGTTGAACGTCGACCGCACCGCACCGGTCAACACCCGACGTGCGATGGTGCCGTTGAGCGGCGCATCCGTGGTCAGCACGACCAGCAACGTCGCCATGGCCGGCTCGATCATGCCGACGCCCTTGGCCATCCCCGCGACGACGCAACGGCCACCCTGCGCGTCGGTCACCTCGACGGCCACCTCCTTGGTGTGGGTGTCGGTGGTGAGCATCGCCTCGGCCGCAGCGTGGCCACCGTCGGTGGCCAACTCCCCGACCACCGTCGGCATCGCGTCGGTGATCCGGTCGATCGGCAAGGGGACCCCGATGACCCCGGTGGACATCACCAGCACCTCACCGTCGGGGATGTCGAGGTGCTCCGCTGCTGACGCGGCGAGGGCGCGGGTGTGCTCCTCGCCGTGCGGGGTGCAGACGTTCGCGTTCCCGGCGTTGATGACCACCGCCTGCGCCTGCCCGTCTGCGGCGTGCTGCTGGGTCAGTTCACAGGAGGACGCGGTCACCAGGTTGGTGGTGGTCATCACCGCGGCCGCGGCGGGGGTGTCGGCGGCGATAAGCGCGAGGTCGGGCTTGCCGGACGGCTTCACGCCGCTGACGACCCCGGCGGCGCGGAAGCCGGCCGCGGTGGTGACGCCACCGTCGATGGGGGTGAGTCCGTCGCGGTCGGTGGGGCCCCAGCCGGCGATCACGGGTACACGCCGATGGCCGACAGGCCGGCGGTCTCCTCGACCCCGAGCAGGAGGTTGACGTTCTGGAGGACCTGACCGGCGGCACCCTTGCCGAGGTTGTCGATCGCGCTGGTGACCGTCACCCGGCCGGTCCGCGCGTCGACGACCGCGGAGAGCTGGCAGCCGTTGGAGCCGGCCAGCGCCTTGGTCTGCGGGAAGGTCCCCGCGGGTAGGACGTGCACGAACGGCTCGTCGACGTAGGCGTCGTGGAGCGCGTCGGCGACGTCGCCGGCCGCCGCGTCGCTGACGAGCGTGCCGTAGGCGGTCGCCAGCAGGCCGCGGCTCATCGGCACCAGATGCGGGGTGAAGGTCACCGCGCCCAGGTCGCCGGGGAGCCAGCGTTCGATCTCGCCGGTGTGGCGGTGACCCGGCGCGCTGTAGGCGGTGAGGCTGCCGTGGACGTGGGCGAAGTGCAGGTGGTCCTGCGCGGCACGGCCGGCGCCGGAGGTGCCGCTCTTGGCGTCGATGACGATCGAGCCCGGCTCCAACATCCCGGCGATCGGGCTGAGCCCGAGCAGGGTCGCGGTCGGGTAGCAGCCGGGATTGGCGACCAGGCGGGCGTCACGGATCCGGGCACGGTGCTGTTCGGGGAGCCCGTAGGCCACGTCATCGGCCACGGCCGGGTCACCCGCGGCGAGATCGGGGCGGGGATGCGGCTGCCCGTACCACTGGACGAACCCCTCGGCGCTGAGCCGGAACGCCGCCGAGAGGTCGACGACGGCGGTCCCGGCGTCGTAGAGCTGGCCTCCCAGCTCCAACGCCGCCGCGTGGGGTGTGGCGAGCACGACCAGGTCGAGGTCGCTGAGGACGTCCGGGTCGGCGTGGTCGAAGGTGGCCGTGCCGGCGAGGTTGGGGAACAGCTGCGAGATCGGCGTGTCGGCCTGCGAGTGGGCGGCGACGACGGCCAGGTCGATCGCGGGGTGGCCGTCCAGCAACCGCATGAGCTCCGCGCCGCCGTAGCCGGACGCGCCGACGATGCCGATGCGGTGTGCCACGGGTCGCTCCG
>SKNP01000463.1 GCA_007120485.1 Nitriliruptoraceae bacterium | reverse complement strand
GAGTACACCATCCGCACGTCGGCGCCGTCCGCCTTCGCGTGCAGCAACGTCGAGGTGGAACCCGGCACCCGCATCATGTCGCCGAACGAGGTCAGCGTCACCCCGGGCTGCGCCGCGAGGTGCAGCGCATCGTCGACCCGGCCCATCGGGATCACGCACACCGGACAGCCGGGGCCGTGGACCAGTTCCACGTTGTCGGGTAGCAGTTGCTCGATGCCGTGGCGGTAGATCGTGTGCGTGTGGCCGCCGCAGACCTCCATGAACTTCAGGTGCCGGTCCAAGGTCCGGGCCAGCTCCCCGATGCGTTCGATCGCGGCGCGGCCGGCCACGGGGTCGCGGAACTCGTCGACGAACCTCACGGGTTGCCCTCCAGGTCGGCGGTGTCGGGCAGGTCGCTGATCGCCGTCCCCGCATGGACCAGCACCCGGTCGCCGACGTGCACGTCCGCCAGCAGCGTGGTGTCCACCGCTTGGAGCCCTGCGGCGGTGCGCGCCTGCACGGTGTGGGCGTCCACCACCTCGATGACCTCCGCGACGTCGGCCTGGTCGGAGCAGGTGATGCACACCCCGTCCGGCCCGGTGGTGGGGGCGGAGAGACCCAGATCGGGAGCCGATGGGACGCCGTCGGCGGCCGGCGAGCCGTCGCGGACCGGCGACCCGTCGGGGACCGGGGTGCCGTCGCGGACCGGCGACCCGTCGGGGACCGGGGTGCCGTCGCGGGCCGAGGTGTCGCCGGGGTCCGGGGTGCCGTCGGCCGACAGCGGGTGGTCGCTCATGGCGTGCCCGCACCATCGGAGCGAGGTCGGGGACCGCCGAACTGCTCCAGCGGGTCCATCTCGCCGACCGCGGCGAACTCCTCGCGTTCGCCCTCGTAGACGTCGCCCAGGGCGCGCAGCGACCGCAGCGTCTCGCGGGCCTCGTGCTCGTCGATCCGCGACATCGCGAACCCGACGTGGATCAGCACCCACTCGCCGCGCTCGATCGGGGGTTGTGAACCGTCGGCGAACAGCGCGATGGAGATCTCGCGGCGGGCGCCTTCGACCTCCGCGGTCGCACGGTGGGGGTCATCGTGGTGCAGGTCCACGACCAGGCCGGGGATCCCGAGGCACATCGGTGCTCCGATGAGGTGCGAGTGAGGTGCGGGTGAGGTGCGAGAAAGGCGAGTGCAGGGTGGGAAGGCGCGGGGCTGGACCGCAGGTGTGCGGCCGCTGCTGGTCACACTAGAGGTCCGGTCGTTGTCCGACCGGGGTCGAACGGCTCTGCTTGGCACCGTCCGGCGGACCTACGGTGGCCCTCCGGGCCATCATCCTGGTGGCGGTGGCGGGCGCAAGTGCCGGATGCCGCCGGCCACCGACGAGACCGGGAGGTGCCGGTGGACACGTCGACGCGCCGGCACGTGCGGATCGCCGGGACCGTCCAGGGCGTCGGCTTCCGGCCGTACGTCCACTCGTTGGCGGTCGGTCTCGGGCTGGCCGGACGGGTCGGCAACGACGCCCGGGGCGTGTTCGTGGAGGTGGAGGGCCCACCGGGGGCGGTCGCCACGTTCGTCGACCGGCTGCCGACCGAGGCCCCACCGCTCGCCTCGATCGACTCGATCGAGGTCACCGACACCCCACCGTTGGGGGACACCACCTTCACGATCGCGCCGAGCCCACCCGGCGGCGAGCGTCGCACCCTGGTGCCCCCCGACGCGGCGACCTGCGAGGACTGCGTGGCCGAGATCCTCGACCCGCAGGATCGGCGCTTCGGCTACGCGTTCACCAACTGCACCAACTGCGGGCCGCGGTACTCGATCGTCACCGACGTGCCCTACGACCGGCCGAACACCACCATGGCGGGCTTCGAGCTGTGCGCCACCTGCCGGGCGGAGTACGAGGACCCGGCGGACCGCCGGTTCCATGCCCAACCGACGTGCTGTCCCGCGTGCGGCCCGACCCTGCGGTTCGACCGCGTGGACGGCCAGCCGATCGACGGCGATCCGATCGCGACCGCGGCCCGCTGGCTGCTCGACGGGCGGGTGGTCGCGGTCAAGGGGCTCGGCGGCTACCACCTCGCCGTCGACGCGACCGACGAGACCGCCGCCGCGACGCTGCGCGCCCGCAAGCACCGCGAGGACAAGCCGTTCGCCGTGATGGTCGCCGACGTGGCCACCGCCCGGCAGGTGTGCCACCTCGACGTCGAGGTGGAGCGGCTGCTGATCGACCCGTCCCGACCGATCGTGCTGGCGCCACGGCGCGTGGACGCCGCGGAGCGGACGCGCCCCGCCCCCGGACCGGGTGGGGACCCCGCGGTCGCGAGGGCGGGGGGTGCCTCGGCGGCTGGCGGCGGGGACGTCGCGGTCGCAAGGGCGGTCGCCCCGGGCCGCGACGAGCTCGGTCTGCTGCTGCCCTACACCCCGCTGCACCACCTGTTGCTGCAGGCGGTCGGTGGGCCGCTGGTGATGACCAGCGGCAACCGCTCCGACGAGCCGATCGTCCATCGCGATCCGGAGGTCGCCTCGGCGCTCGGCGACATCGCTGACGCGGTGCTCCACCACGACCGTCCGATCCATGTGCGGGTGGAGGATTCGGTGATGCAGGTGGTCGACGGTGCGCCGGTCCCGATCCGCCGGGCCCGTGGCGCGGCACCGCGACCCGTGATGTTGCCGGTGGCGGCGCGCCGCGACGTGCTGGCGGTCGGAGCGGAGCTGAAGAGCACCGTCTGCCTGGTCCGCGGCTCGCAGGCGTGGGTGTCGCCGCATCTGGGCGACCTCCAGGATCTGGCGGCGCTACGGGCGTTCGAGGAGGCCACCGAGCATCTGGCACGGCTCTACGACGTGCATCCGGAGGTCGTCGCCCACGACCTGCACCCGCGCTACCTGTCGACCCAGCACGCGCTGGATCTGGACGACGTGGAGACGCTGGCGGTGCAGCACCACCACGCCCACATCGCCTCGTGCCTGGCCGACAACGGCCGCACGGACCCGGTGATCGGGGTGGCCTACGACGGCACCGGCTACGGCACCGACGGCACCGTGTGGGGCGGCGAACTGCTGGTCGCCGACCTGGCCGGGTTCGACCGGGTCGGTCATCTGGCCACCGTGCCGCTACCGGGCGGTGAGCGGGCCATCCGCGAACCGTGGCGGATGGCAGCCAGCTACCTGGATGCGGCGTTCCCGGACGGCGTCCCACCGGGGCTGGCGCTGGTCGAGCGTCACCACGACCGCTTCGACGAGGTGGTCTCGGTCGCTCGTGATGGACGGTTCGCGCCGGCGACCTCCAGCATGGGCCGGCTGTTCGATGCGGTCGCCGCGTTGCTCGGCGTCCGCGACGTCACCACCTACGAGGGCCACGCCGCGATCGAACTGGAGCAGTGCGCCCGCACCACGACCGAGACGGCTCGGCCGTTGGCCGGCACGGCCGAGCTGTCGCCGCAGGAGATCGGCGGGGTGCTGCAGCTACCTGGCGTCGCGGTGGTCGCGGCGGTCGTGGAGGAGCTGACCGCCGGCACGCCGCTGCCGCAGATCGCCGCACGGTTCCACACCACGGTCGTCCAGCTGACCGCGCAGGCATGCCAGCACATCGGCGAGCGGACCGGGTTGCGCACCGTCGCCCTGTCCGGCGGGGTGTTCCAGAACGTGCTGCTGTCGCGGGGGCTGGCTCGCGCGCTGACCGAGCGCGGCTTCGAGGTGCTCCGCCACCGGCAGGTCCCGCCCAACGACGGGGGTATCAGCGTCGGCCAGGCCGTCGTCGCCGCGCAGCTCGACCGGGGTCCCTGACGCCTGCCCGTGCCGATCGCGACGCCGGGGCCGCCGCTCGAACCCGGTATCCGCCGACCTCGCCCTCACGCCGGCGCGCCACCCGGGTCGTCCACGACGACGGCACAGCGCTCGCGCAGCAAGGTGACCGCCTGCTCGGCGATCGCGTCGGCGGTCTCGGACAGCTTCGTGCCGAGCGCCAGGTCAGCGACCGGAAGGCTCAGCACCTCGAGGGTGTCCGGGGGGGCGCCGAGCAGGCTCGCCAGGCCGAGCAACGCCGCCGGGTCGACGTGGTGGGACATCGCCCCGGAGCCGCTCGGTCGGACGACCGTCCGCAGCTGGGGTGTCGTCACCTCCACGTCCGCGTCGACGAGGATCACCAGCCGTCGATCGAGCCACTCGGCCGCGAGCTCCGGTGCGAGCTGGTGCACCACCCGTGACTCCACGCCCGGCAGCGCGAGATCCCCGACACGGTCGGCGACCACGCGACCGACCGCGTCGTCGGTCCGTAACGGGCTGCCGACCCCGATCACCAGGATCGGGGCGTGCGGGGCGTCGGGACGGTCAGTGACGGTGGACCTCGGAGACCAGGTGGCCGGTCGGGTCGAGCAGCTCCAACGCCATCGGCATCTGGCCGAGGGCGTGCGTGGAGCACGACAGGCACGGATCGTAGGCGCGGATCCCGGCCTCCACGCGGTTGAGGATCCCATCGGTCAGCTGCGGTCCGTC
>SKNP01000093.1 GCA_007120485.1 Nitriliruptoraceae bacterium | reverse complement strand
GCCCTCGAGCTGGATCTCGAACCGCTCGCCGATCAGGCCGGCCGGCACGATCGTCGCCACCGGCCGACCATCGGTGTCGCTGACCCACCACTCGCTGGCCCCCGGGGGACGCTCGACCCGCCAACGCCGGCGGTCGGCGTGGTGGATGGCCCCGAGATCACGGTCGACCTGTACCTCAAGCACCGCAGCGCGGGTGCCGTCGACGACCACCACGTGGGTCCTCGGCGGTCCCGGTGCACGATGGATCTCCATCGCCCCGCCTCCTGCCAGGGGTCCGATACCGGCGTCGCGTTCCGCCCAGCGGACACCTGGTGTCACTCGGCCAGCTGTGGCTCCGGTCGGCCCGGCTGACCGTCGAACCCGTGACCGCGTCGCGGCACCAGCACGCTGCGGACGAACTCGCACACGACCGTGCCATCCTGGTTGTAGCCGATGGTGCGGACCTTGACGATGCCGCGGTCCGGCTTCGATCGCGACTCCCGGACCTCGAGCACCTCCGTCTCCGAGTAGATCGTGTCACCGTGGAAGGTCGGGTTCGCGTGCTTGAGCGACTCGATCTCCAGGTTGGCGATCGCCCGACCGGAGACGTCGGGGACCGACTGCCCGAGCACGACCGAGTACACCAGGTTGCCGACCACCATCGCCCGACCGGTGGGGCTCGCTGCCGCGGCGTAGTGATCGTCGCTGTGCAGCGGATGCTGGTTCATCGTGATCGAGCAGAAGAGGATGTCTTCGGCCTGCGTGATGGTCTTGCCCGGCCAGTGCTTGTAGACGTCACCGACCGCGAAGTCGTCGAGGAAGCGTCCGAAATCGGCCGTCGGCATCGTGGGTCCTCCCGTGGTGTCGAGGCGCTGCGAGCGATCGGAGGGGTCCGACCGCGAACCGTGGCGATCGGCCGGAACCCGGACGCCGAAGCTAGCGGCTGACGGGGCGCTGCCGACCATCAGCGGCGCTGGTTGCCGGCTGAGCGGTGCCCCTCGCCGACGGCGCCGTCCCGCCCCGACCGCGACGCCCCTAGGGAGGTGTCCGTTCCGCGGACCCGGCGAGGGCGCCGCCGCGCGGTCATGCGACCTGCTCCGACGGCGGCTGTCAGCATCCCGCCCACCAGCAACCAACCCGCGTCCGGACCGGGGCACGTCCGTTCCGCTGGGCGAGCAGGGGCAACCGAGCCGTCGAGGGGACACGACGGTGGGACCTCTCGCCGTGCGGGCTCGCGTCCACGGGGCCACGGACGCCGACGTAGGGAGCTCTATGAACACCGAGACGACCGCACGCCCGCGGACCCGGATGCGCACCGTGACGTTGCTCGTCGCGGTCGCCGCCCTGACCGCGATCACCACCGTCGCCGCGATGGCCGGGTCGAGCCAGTTCGCCGACGTCGACGCCGGCGCCACCCACGAGGACGGCATCGGCTTCATGGCCGAGACCGGGGTCACCGCCGGGTGCTCGCCGGGCTTCTTCTGTCCGCAGGACGATGTCACGCGTGAGCAGATGGCCACGTTCATGCACCGGCTCTCCGGCCAGGCTGATGGCGTCGACCCGTCGGTCGACGCGGCCACCGTGCAGGGCATGACCGTCCAGGAGATCCAGGACGGGGTCGAACCACCGGAGAACGGCGACGACAACGACGATGCCGACGAGACACCGCAGGAACTCTGGGCCGTGGTCGACGGCAACGATGGGAGCCTTCAGCGTAGCTCCGGGGTCGATGACTCGAGTGGAGGCGGCGGTACCGAAGGTCGCTACACCGTCACCTTCGATGAGCCGGTCGACGCATGCAGCTACCAGGCCACCTCGACGTCCAGTCCGACCAAGGGCGCCTACATCGCGGCGGTCGACGAGCACGGGAGCAACGACAACGCCGTCCGCGTGACGGTCATCGACGCCGACGGTGTCTGGGTCAACGCCGACTTCCACCTGAACGTGACCTGCTGAGCCTGGGTCACCCATCACGGAACCGGGGCCGGTGAGCATCCGCTCGCCGGCCCCGGTTCGTGCTGCGGTCGCCCCTCGGCGTAGCGTGTGTGGCAGCCGTTGCTGCGAGACCGTCGTCGTGGCCCGAGGAGGCGACCCGTGAAGAGCCCCCGTGACGTGTTCCGTCCGCTCGCGGTCGGTGCGCCCGACCCACCGCGCGAGGTCCCGCTGCGCCCATCGCGGATGATCCACTTCTTCGACCCCTCCAACCCGAAGATGGTCGCCAAGGTCCCCGACATCGCCCCCAAGGTCGACGTGCTCCTCGGCAACCTCGAGGACGCGATCGCGGCCGACCAGAAGGACGCTGCCCGCGACGGCCTCGTCGAGGTCGCCCGTACGGCCGATCTCGGTCCGACGCAGCTGTGGACGCGTGTGAACTCGCTGGACTCGCCCTGGGTCCTGGACGATCTGACCACGCTGGTCACCGAGGTCGGCGACCACCTCGACGTCATCATGGTGCCGAAGGTCGAAGGGCCCGAGGACATCCACTACGTCGACCGGTTGCTCGCCCAGCTCGAGGCCCGCGCGGGGCTCCAGCGCCCCATCCTGCTGCACGCGATCCTGGAGACCGCCCGCGGGGTGGCCAACGTGGAGGAGATCTGCCTGGCCAGCCCGCGGATGCAGGGCCTGTCACTGGGCCCGGCAGACCTCGCGGCCGACCGGCGGATGAAGACCACCCGCGTCGGTGGTGGCCATCCCGGCTACCTGGTACGAGCCGACCCCGCCGACGACGACGTCCACGCGCCCCGGACCACCGCGCAACAGGACCTGTGGCACTACACCGTGGCCCGGATGGTCGACGCCTGCGCGCTCGCCGGCATCGCGGCGTACTACGGGCCCTTCGGCGACATCCAGGACGTCGTCGCCTGCGAGGACCAGTTCCGCAACGCCTACCTGCTCGGCTGCGTCGGCGCCTGGACCCTTCACCCGGTGCAGATCGACATCGCCCGGCGGGTGTTCTCCCCCGAGCCCACCGAGGTGGCATGGGCCAAACGCGTCGTCGACGCCATGGGCGACGGCTCCGGCGCCGCGATGCTCGACGGCAAGATGCAGGACGACGCGACCTACAAGCAGTGCCAGGTCGTGCTCGACCTGGCCCGTGAACTGGCCGACCGCGACCCGGAGCTGGCCGAGGCGTACGACCTCTGACCGGCAGGTGACGAACGAGCAGGGAGGAACCGGCCATGACCGACGAGCTGCGCCCCCGCCGGAGCGTGCTGTACCTGCCCGGCGCGAACGAACGAGCGCTGGAGAAGGCGGCCACGCTGCCCGCGGACGGGCTGATCCTCGACCTCGAGGACGCGGTCTCCCCCGACGCCAAGGCGGATGCTCGGGCGGCCGTCTGCGAGGCGGTGACCTCCGACCGGTACGGGCAGCGTGAGGTCGCCGTCCGCACCAACGGCCTGGAGACACGCTGGTTCGCCGACGACGTCGCCGAGGTGGCCGCCGCCGGCCCGGATGTCGTGCTGGTGCCGAAGGTGGACTCGGCCGAGCAGGTCCACACGATCGAAGCGGCCGTGGAGGACGGCGGCGCTCCCGACACCACACGGATCTGGGCGATGCTCGAGACCCCGACCGCGGTGCTGCGTGCACCGGAGATCGTGCACGCGTCACCGCGCCTGACCGGGTTCGTGATCGGCACCAACGACCTCGCGAAGGAGCTGCGCGCCGAGCACGTCCGGGGGCGCGGACCGCTGCTGACCGCCCTGTCGTGGTGCGTGCTGGCGGTCCGAGAGGCCGACAAGATCATCGTCGACGGCGTCTTCAACGATCTCGAGGACGCGGACGGCTTCGAGGCGGAGTGCCGGCAGGGGCGCGAGTTCGGGTTCGACGGCAAGACGTTGATCCACCCGAAACAGATCGACACCTGCAACCGAGTCTTTGCGCCCTCCGACGACGAGGTGGCACACGCCCGCGAGGTGATCGAAGCGTTCGAGGTGGCGCAGGCGGACGGCCGCGGGGTGGTCACGGTCGGTGGCCGCCTGGTCGAGAACCTCCACGTCGAGCAGGCGCGCCACACCGTCGCCGTCGCGGAGGCGATCGCCGCCCGGAGCTGAGGCCGCCGGCCCCGCCCGCAGGCGCGTCTGGTCCGCCGACATCCGTCCGCGGGCGCGTCTGGTTCGCCGACACCCCCGCGGTCGCGTCCGCCCTCCCGCGTGCCTACGGCTCGTGGACCTCGATGACGGCCCCGTCCGGACTGATCCCGACCAGTTGCTGGACGTCCGCATCGCCGTCGAACACCTCGACGTGGACCCGTCGCCAGGCGACCCGGTCCACCGCGGCCTCCCCCACCCCTCGGTCGGAGGTGACCCGGACCGAGCCGACGCCGCGCGGCGTCGGCCCGACGACGACCGTCAACTCTGGCGCATCCTGCGGGATCCGCACCACCGAGGTGTCCGCGAGATCCGCCAGACCTGCTCGAGCCGACACCTCGGTGGTGCCGTCATCGGTGACGATCTCGAAGCTCGGTGCACGGATGCCTGGGCTGGCCTCG
>SKNP01000292.1 GCA_007120485.1 Nitriliruptoraceae bacterium | reverse complement strand
CCCCCTTGAGCGCGCACGAACTCCCGAAAGCTCTCCAGCCCGTGGCCGTCGTCGAGCAGGTCGGTCGCCCGCCGGGCAGCGACGTCCGGCGCCTCTCCCGTCAGCTCCAGGCAGGAGGCGGTCAGCGCCAACGAGAGCTCGCGCAGGCGCCCACCACGCACCCCCTGGAGCGTCTCGATCGCGATCCCCACCTCGATCGCGTTGCCGACCCCGTCGCCCAGCGGTTGGGACATGTCGGTGACCAGCGCACCGGTGCGCCGCCCTCGAGCCTGACCGATCCCCACGCACAGTTCGGCGAGGGCCACGGCCTCCTCGACCTCGTGGAGGAAGGCGCCGTTCCCCGCCTTGACGTCCAGCAGGACGTGGTCGGCACCGCCGGCCAGCTTCTTGCTCATCACGCTGGAGGCGATCAGGGCGGGGCTGGCGACCGTCCCGGTGACGTCCCGCAAGGCGTAGAGCCGCTTGTCCGCAGGGACCAGGTCCTGGGTCGCGGCCGCGACGGCCAGACCGATCGACGCCACCTGCTCGCGGAGGCGTTCGGCGCTGAGGTCCACGCGCATACCAGGGATGGCCTCCAGTTTGTCGAGGGTGCCGCCGGTGTGCCCGAGCCCCCGTCCGGAGAGCTTCGCCACCTGGCATCCCGCAGCGGCGAGCAGCGGTGCCACGACCAAGGTCGTCGTGTCGCCGACCCCACCGGTCGAGTGCTTGTCGACGGTCGGCCCTCGCAGGTCGCCGAGGTCCACCGTCTCCCCCGAGGCGACCAGGACGTCGGTCAGCGCTGTGGCCTCCGCGGTCGTGAACCCCTGGATCACCCCGGCCATCAGCAACGCCGCCATCTGTGCATCGTCGACCGATCCGGCCAGGTAGGCGGTGACCAGCGACCGCAGTTCGTCCTCCTGCAGCTCGCCACCGTCACGTTTGCGGGCGATCAGGACGGGGACCTCGAGCGCGGCCGAACCGCGATCATATGTCGACATAGCGAGAAACCTTCCGTCGAGAAGTCGATAGATCGATGATGAGGGCGGGGGGGTCGGTCCGGCCTGAGGGTGGTGCGATCGTGAGCTGGTGGAGCCTCGGTAGGACGACGGGTCGTCGGCGGAGCGGGTGACCGCAGCGACGGCGGTCGCCGATCGCGGAGTCGTCGACCAGGCGACGTCGACGGGTCCCGGCTGGGCTGCGGCGAGCTAGCTCAGCCTCCGCACGATGGCCGCGTCCGGTCCCCGCTCGTGCAGGTCGCTGAGCAGTTCGGCCACGCCCTCACGCACGATGCGACCCCGGTCGACCGAGATGTCGAACTCGGCGCGCAGCTGCAGGCGAGCTTGCTCGAGATCGAGCAGCTCCTGTGCGGTGAGGTAGACCGTGATCTTCTGGTCGTGCTTGACCCGGCCCGAGGCTTCCGGTGGACCCTCGTCTCGGGTGGTCGATCCACGGGGCTGCTCACGTTCGGGCTCACGAGCGGCGCGGCCACGGCCGCCCCCTTCGGTGGTGCGGAACAGCTCGTCCGCACCTGGCAAGCTAGCTCGACGGTTCACGGGCTCGGACCTCCTTGGCGAGATCGCGGTACGCCTGGGCGCCGCGGGAGCGGCTGGCATAGCTGAGGATCGGCTCACCGGCCACGGGAGCCTCAGCGAACCGGATGGTCTTGGACACCGTCGTCTCGAACACCACGTCACCGAAGGCCTCGCGGACACGCTCGAGTACCTCCCGGCCGTGCAGGGTGCGCGGGTCGAACATCGTCGCGATGATGCCCTCAAGCTTCAGTTCAGGGTTAAGCCTTGCCTGGACGCGTTCCAGGGTCTGCATGAGCAGGGACATCCCCCGCAGGGCGAAGTACTCGCACTCCAGCGGAACGAGCACCCCATCCGCCGCGGTCAACCCGTTGATGGTAAGAAGTCCCAGGCTCGGTGGGCAGTCGATCAAGATGCGGTCGTAGCGGTAGCGGAGCCGCTCGAGCACCCGTTGGAGCGCCTGCTCACGGGCGACCTCCTGGACCAGGAGCAACTCGGCTGCCGCGAGGTCGATGTTGGCGGGGAGCAGGTGCATCTGATCCGTGCCGGTCTCGACCAGCACGGCGTCGAGGCTGACGTCCTCCTGCATGAGCAGGTCGTACACCGTGGCGTCACGTCCGTGGGGTTCAACGCCGAGGCCGACCCCGAGCGACCCTTGCGGATCCATGTCGACCAGCAGGACACGCTCGCCGAGTTCCGCGAAGGCCGCACCCAGGCTGATCGTCGTGGTGGTCTTGCCGACGCCGCCCTTCTGATTGGCCAACGCCAGGATGGTGGCAGGCTCGCGCTTGGCCGGACCACTCCGGCCCCGCGGCGGGTCGGGGTCGAGCAGTGCCTTCGCGGTGGGTGCGCCCCACTCGGTTGCGTCGCTCGCGGTGCTCACCGGCTCCTCCTCGTCCACCATCGGCCCGGCCGGACCCTGCGATCGAGGGCGCACGATAGCGACACATCGCTGCATCGGCTGAGCGATCTATCGACACATCGCTGCATCGGCTGAGCGATCTATCGATACATCGATGTCGATAAGCCTCTACATCGATACATCGATGTCGGTGGAACGCGGGAACGCCCGCTCGATCCGACCGGTCCCAGGCGCCGGCCCGACGTCAGGCCCGCACCAACCTCGCTGACGTGTTCCGTGCTACGAGCGAAGGAGGATCAGCGTCGTGCCCGCGGGTGCGCCTGCTCGTACACCGACCGCAGGGCCGCTCGGCTGACCAACGTGTAGATCTGGGTGGTGGTGACGCTGGCGTGGCCCAGCAGCTCCTGGACGGCACGGACGTCCGCCCCGTTGTCGATCAGATGGGTAGCGAACGCGTGACGCAGGGTGTGCGGCGAAACCTGCTCGGACAGCCCGACCGCCGCAGCGTGGTGCTTGATCCGCTTCCAGGCTCCTTGTCGGGTCAGCCGGCCTCCCCGGGCGTTGAGGAACACGGCGGGCACCGTCGGTGACCATGCGGGCCGTCCCTGGACCAGCCAGCCATCGAGTTCCGTCGCGGCCAGGTCACCGAAGGGCACCAGCCGTTCGCGACTGCCCTTGCCTCGTACCCGCAGGAGCCGTTCGACCGGGTCGACGTCGTCGATGTCGAGATCCACGAGCTCGGTGATGCGCAACCCGGCGCCGTACAGCAGCTCGAGGATCGCGCGATCGCGCCGGACAGCCGGCCCCTCGCCGATTGGGGCCGCCAGCAGTTGCTCGACGAGTTCGACCGACAGCGAGGTTGGAAGCGGTCGGCTCGCCGTCGGGGTCTCGAGCTGTGCAGCCGGATCGCTCGATGCCAGCCCCTCTGCCGCGAGGAACCGGTGGAACCCCCGGACGGCGACGACGATCCGAGCCAGTGAGGCGGTGGCGTACGGCCGCCCGGATCGCGACGGACGCTGCCGCAGCCACGCGACGAACTCGACCAGTCGCGCTTCGTCCGCCGTCACGGGATCGGCGACGCCGACCTCGTCGAGGTAGTTCGCGTACACCGCGAGGTCCCGGCGGTAGGCATCGACGGTGTTCTCCGCCAACCCTCGCTCCGAGCGCAGATGATCCAGGTAGACGTTGACCAGCGTCAGCTGGGGCGCGTGATCGATCGCCATAGCCCTCCTCTCCCCCGCGAGCGAGCGTAGCCCTGCCGACCCGAGCCGCCGCGGAGCCCGCACGCCTGCCCGTGATATAGCGAGGATGGATCATCGGTCCCGCGGCCGGCATCGATGGCGGCTCGTGCGGCTCGCTATATCACGAGCCGGGTCGGTCGCACCTCCACCACCGGCGCCGCTACCGAAGCCACCCCGCCACCCCACCGGACTCGCCACCCCACCGGACCCGCCACCCCACCGGACCCGCCACCCCACCGGACCCGCCACCCCAGCAGACCGTCACCGCACCGGAACACCCACCTCGCCGCACGACCTCGCGCCGGTGGGGCACGCCGAGGTCAGCCCCTCAAGGACCGCTCGGCGAGCAACAGCCCGATGACGGACTTGGCGTCGGTGATCGTGCCGTCGACGACGCTCTCGATCGCCAGGTCCAACGGGAAGGAGACCACCTCCATGTGTGCCTCCTCCGCGTCGGCGACGAACCCATCCGGTGCCGGTACCGGTGCGGTCGGATGTCCGAGCAGGACGTGGGTCCGTTCGGTACACCAGCCAGCGGAGTTCAGGAACACCGTCAGCGGCTCGAGCCGCTGGACCTCGACGTGGAGTTCCTCGGCCAGTTCCCGTCGCGCCGCCTCGGTCACCGACTCGCCGTCGACATCCAGGGTGCCGGCCGGGATCTCCAGCAGGTAGCGGCCGACGGGTTGGCGGTACTGCCGCAGCAGCAGCACCTGCCCGTCCTCGGTCATCGGCACGACCGCGACCGCCTCGTCGTGCTCGACGATCTCACGCTCGACCGTCGCGCCGTCCGGCGTGCGGACGGTGTCGACACGCACGTTGGAGAAGCCGCGGTACAGCTCCCGCTGCTCGACCGTCTCGAACCACGCTT
>SKNP01000446.1 GCA_007120485.1 Nitriliruptoraceae bacterium | reverse complement strand
CGATCCAGTCCATGTTCTCCGTCCCGGAGTCCATCGCGATCCGGGCACCGGACGAGACCGCGAACCACTCGACCGGCAGCTGCCGCTCGCGGGCCAGCGTCAACGCCGCCAGGATCCGGCGGCTCTCGGCCTCGGCGATGGAGCCGAGCCCCTTGGTGGGGTCACCCAGGATCGCGACCCGGGTCATGCCTTCCGGGTAGCGGGTGGTGCGGGTGGTCACCAGCCCGACGACCAGCCCGGCGGTGTTGCCGCCCGGCGGTCGCGTGACCTCGTGGAGCGCGACCTCGTCGTCGGGTCCGGCTGCGGCCACCTCATCCGGGTCCAGGTCCAGCTCCTGGAACCCCGGCAACGCGCCATCGGACCGGGGGTCGTCGCCGGCACGGGTGATCAACGGCACCAGCTCGTAGGGGTAGACCGAGCCACGGCGACGGGCGCGCATCACCTTCTGGGTGGTCGCATCGAACGGCTGGAGCGGCTCCACCGGTGGCTCGCCGACCCGCATCGTGAACCCCTGGCCGGGTGGGCGCGACATCCGCACGATGACCTCGCGAGGCTCCCCGCCAGGCTGCGCGAGCTCCGCCTGAACGGCGACCTGCTCGAGCCCGAGCCCCTCGGTCGTCGGCGCGAGCGCGCGCACGACCGGTTCGAGTTCGGCGATCGGGATCTGGACGACCGGCCACACGTTGAGCACGACCCGGTTCCACTCCGGTCGTTGCTCGGGCGGCAGTTCGGCGCGTGCGGCCCGCAGGTCGTCCAGACACGTCGCCAGCACCTGCTCGAGCTCCGGCAGGGACACCACGCGACCGTCGGCATCCCGATCCGGGGTGAGGTCACGCACCTCCGCGAGCGCGAACAGCCGTTCATCGTCGGGATGTTCGCGGGCGACCGCCCGGAACAGGTAGACCCCGTCGTCACCGGTGGGGAGCCGGGTGAGCTCGAAGTTCTCGTACCGCCACAGATCCAGCCGGCCAGCGACCAGCGGGTGGATGCCGCGCAGGTGTCGGCGTTCACGGAACCCGTCCGGGCCCCGGCGGAAGGTCAGGTGCTCCACCGACGGCCGTTCGGGCGCGTCGGCGTCATCACCGGGCGCGACGGTCACCGACAGCGTGACCCGCCGTAACGGCCGTGGCAGCTGGGCGGCGTCGAGGTCGGCTTCCAACCCCGCGGAGAGCAGGTCCAGGTCGGTGGGTGCGTCCGACCAGGTGACGTAGACGTCGGCGACCGCGCCGGCTCCCGCGTCCGGGGAGACGTCCCGGCTGAGCTCACCGGCCGTCCCCAACGCCTCGGTGAGGTCCTCCGCGGTGGCGGACACGGCGACGACGCGGCCCTGGCCCCGCGGGTCGACGAAGTCGGCGACCACCGCTTCGCGACCGTCGACCTGCAGCGACCGGACCGAGGCCAGCTCGCGCGTGCGGTAGTAGCGGCGGGTCAGCAGCTCCAGCATCGGGGCGAGGCGACCGCCGGCGACCACCGGGTCCTCGAGCAGCCCCAGGAGCGGCTCGGGGGCGGCGACCAACGCGGCCATCCGCTCGTCGCGATCGGATCGGTCCGGATCGTCGCTGAGCGCCTGCAGGTGGTCGCGGACCTCGGCGTAGACGGCGTCGCGCTGGCGTTTCAGCCGCGGCTGCTCGAACGCCCGGTAGCGGGCCCGGCGTGCCAGATCGCCGATCACCGGCTGCCGGGCCTGCGTCGCCACGATCAACCGATCCAGGGTCTCGCGCAACAGCTCCGCGTCCTCGTCGAAAGCGGGGGCGCCGGCGCGCAGCCGCCCCTCGAGCAAGCTCACGACCACCGAGGTGGTGGTCCCCACCCGCTGCTGCGAGAGGTGGATGCGGAACAGCGCCTCCTCCAGCGCGGGGCCGCGATCGAGCGAGGTGACGCCGTAGTGGGCGAGCGCGCGCCGGAGCTTCTCCTGGAACGACACCGGCAGCTGCTCGGCGTCGACGTCGAGCGACCGCAGGAACGCGTGCAGGTGCTCGCGTGCGCTGTGGTCCTCGGCCCAGTCCTCGTCGTCGCCGAGCCGACGGTTGCGCGACAGCGACGCCAGGTCCGAGAACGCGCGCAGGACCGCCAGCTCGGCCTGCAGGGTTGCCGCGTCATCAGGGGCGTGCCGGACCGTCGCCAACAGGTCGTCGACGGTGTCATCGGGTACGTCGTAGCCGAGCACCAGCCGCCGCAAGGCGTCCAGCGCGTTGGGGGGATCCCCCGCGAGTCGGTCGGTGGGCCGTTCCAGCTCGTCGAACCGCAGCCGCGGCTCGGCGCCGGTGTCGTCGCGGACCTCGTCCGTCTCCGCGAGCGGCTCCAGCCTGAGGACGGGAGCGCCGGCGTCGAGTTGGACGTTGCGGGAGGCCACCACCTCGGCGACCGTGCCCGCGAACGGCGCGGTCAGCGGCGTCTCCATCTTCATGCTCTCGAGGACCGCCACGGTCGCGCCGCCGTCGACGACCTCCCCCGGTTCCACGGTCAGCGAGACCACCACCGACGGACCCGGGGCGCGGATCAGCCCGGCGTCGTCCTGGGACACCCGGTGCGGGATGCCGTCGACCTCGACCAGTTCGTCCGGGCCCTGGCGGATCGAGACGACGCGGAAGCGGTGGTCCTCGATCGTGAGCCGTCGTTCGAAGCGCCGGAGCCGCTCGACGTGGACGAGCACCCGCTGGCCATCGTTGGCGACGAGGTAGCGGTCGGGGCCGGTGCAGGCGACCAGCAACCGGTAGGCGTGGCCGCCGAAGCGCAGGTCGACGTCGCGGGGCAGGTCGGGATCGATCTGCGGCCGTCCCCGGGCGGCGGACGCGTAGAACCGGTCGCGGTCCAGCGCCGAGTCCCGGTCGTAGGCGTCGAGCGCGGCGGCGACCAGCGCGACGTCGCCGCGGGTGGTGAACCGCCACCCCCCGCCGGCGGTGAGCCGGTCGAGCCAGCCGATGTCGATGTTCCCGGCGACCACGTCCGGATGGCGGAGCAGGTCCAGCAGGAACGGCCGGTTGGTCGTGCCGCCCTCGACCAGGACGGAGGTCTGCGACAGCGCTCGGCGTAGCCGGGTGAGCGCCTCGTGACGGTCGGCGCCCCAGGCGAGGATCTTGGCGACCATCGAGTCGTAGTCGGGTGAGATCAGGTCACCCTCGGCGATGCCGGTGTCGATGCGCACGCTGGGGCCGACGGGAAGGTCGAGCAGTTCGATGCGTCCGGAGGCCGGAGCGAAGCCGCGCTCGGGATCCTCCGCGTTGAGCCGGACCTCGATCGCGTGACCGCGCGGCGCGGAGGGTTCGCCCGTGAGCGGTTCGCCGGCAGCGACCTGCAGCTGGAGCTTGACCAGATCCAGGCCGGTGGTCAGCTCGGTGACGGTGTGCTCGACCTGCAGGCGGGTGTTGACCTCCAGGAAGGCGAGCAGGTCCTCCTCCGGCTGGTAGAGGAACTCGATCGTGCCAGCACCGGTGTAGCCCGCCAGCCGTGCGAGCTCCGCCGCCGCGGCTTTGAGTTCCTCCGCGCGTGCCGCCGGAAGCACGGTCGACGCGGACTCCTCGACGACCTTCTGGTTGCGACGCTGCACCGAGCAGTCGCGGATCCCCGGCGCCCACACCGTGCCGTGGGCGTCGGCGATGACCTGGACCTCCACGTGCCGAGCCTGGGTGACCAGCCGCTCGAGGAAGACGGTCGCGTCGCCGAAGGACTTCGCGCCCTCCGCGGTGGCCCGTTCGAACGCTCCCTCCAGCTCGCTGGCGTCGTCGACGCGGCGGATGCCGCGCCCGCCGCCGCCCGCCGCCGCCTTGACCATCAGGGGGAAGCCGATCCGCTCGGCCTGCTCGCGTGCCTCGTCGAGGTCGGCGACCGCGCCGCCGCTCCACGGTGCGACCGGGACGCCCGCCCGCTCGGCGAGCTGCTTCGCGCCGATCTTGTCCCCCAGGGCCCGCATCACCTCGCCGGACGGGCCCACGAACGTCACCCCGATCCGCTGGCACAGATCGGCGAACGCGGGGGACTCCGCGACGAACCCCCAGCCGACCCAGGCGGCGTCAGCACCACTGCGCAGCAGGGCGTCCTCGAGCTCCTCCAGGTCCAGGTAGGGGTTGGTCGGCCCGGCCGGCTCGCCCGGTCCGGGTCCGATGCGCACGGCCTCGTCCGCTTCGCGGACGAACATCGCGTCGCGTTCGGCGTAGGTGTGGAGCGCGACGGCCAGCGGGCGGTCGCCGTGCTCCTCCCGTAGCTCGCGGGCCGCGTGGATGAGCCGCATCGCCGGCTCACCACGGTTGACGATCGCGATCCGCTGGAACACCGGTGCCTCCTGGAGCCGCCTCGGGACGTCGGTGGAGGCGGTGCGCACGGTTCGATGCTAGACCTGACGCCCGCGTCAGGTCCGCTGGCCGACCGTCCGACCGCGCACCGCTCACACCGTGTCGAAGAGGATCCGTCGATGGCGACCGCCCGGCTCACCGCGAGCGAGATCGACGCCGCGACCCCCGCGGAGCGCAACCGGTACGCCGATGCGCTGCGGCTGGTGGCCATCCTGATCGTGGTCTACGGGCATTGGCTGCTCGCGGTCATCACCGTGCAGGACGGCCAGCTCGAGGCCGTCAACCTGCTGACGGTCGCCGATTGGACCCACTGGCTGACGTGGATCTTCCAGGTGATGCCGCTGTTCTTCTTCGTCGGTGGCTACGCGAACGCGGCGGCCTACCGCTCGGCTCGGGCGAAGGGCGTGTCGTGGGCCGACTGGGTCCGGGGCCGGGCCCGCCGGCTGCTGCGACCGGTGCTGCCGGTGGTCGTGCTGTGGATCCCCGTCGGGGGCATGCTGGCGTTGCTGGGGGTCGACGGCGACCTGCTGCAGTTCGCGACCCAGGTCGCGATCGTGCCGGTGTGGTTCCTGGCCGCCTACCTGGTGGTCTGCGCGGCGGTCCCCCTGACCTACGAGTCGCACGAACGCTCCCGTTGGGGGACGCTGCTCGGGTTCGTGCTGCTGGCGGTCGTCATCGACCGGCTCCACCTGGTGGGGGTCCCGGCGATCGGGTGGAGCAACTTCCTGTGGATCTGGGGGGCGATCCACCAGGTCGGCTACCTCTGGCACGACCAGGACCGGCTGACCGGCAGCGCGGGTGCGCCCCCGGACGCCGGTCGTGGGGGCGTGGGCGTCGCCGGTCGTGGGGACGTGGGCGTCGCCGGTCGTGGGGACGTGGGTGCCGCCGGTGCGCAGGCGGGGTCGCCCGGCGACGTCCCCGTGCTGCTGCCACGGACCGCCGGCGGCGCGCTGCTGTTGACCGCGGCCGGGTACGGCACCCTGCTGCTGCTGACGATGGTCGGCGACTACCCGGTGTCCATGGTCGGGGTCGACGGCGCGACCCGGAGCAACAACTCGCCGCCGTCGACCGCGCTGCTGGCGTTCGGTGCCGGCCAGATCGGCATCGCGCTCGCGTTGCGCGGCCCCGCGACCCGCGTGCTGTCGCGCCCGAAGGTGTGGGGAACGGTCGTGATGACGGGGTCGCTGACCATGACGGTCTACCTGTGGCACATGACCGCGATGATCGCCGTCGCCGCCGCGCTGATCCCGACCGGCATCTGGCCGCCCCGTGAGACGGTCGACGCAGCCTGGTGGTGGACGCGGCCGCTGTGGTGGCTCGCGTGCACGGTCGCGCTCGTGCTGATCGTGCCGATGTTCGGCCGGTTCGAGCGGGCCGGCTCGCCACGCAGCCGTCCGTCAGCGATCCGCGCTGGCGCCGGTGCGATCCTGGCGACCGCCGGGCTCGGTCTGCTGGTGTTCGGCGGGTTGCATCTGCCGGGGACCGCTACCGGGGTGCCGTGGATCCCGCTGGGGATGCTGGCGCTCGGGCTCGGTTGGCTCGGCGTGCTGCGCAAGCCGACCAAGCCGGACCACGTGCCGCCGCCCGGCGGTGCCGCCGAGCCGGACGAGGCGGCGCCGATGGACGACTCCGGGGAGCTCGCTGGCCGATGACCTCGATCCCCCGGACGAGTACGGTCCTCCGCCGATGCCCGGGGGGCGATACATGAGCGCGGAGCCGCCACAACCGCCGCAGCCGCCGGCGGAACCACCGCCACCGAACGCGCCGCCGCAGCGGCCGGACGTGCCGCCGCAGCCGCCGGGCGCGCCGCTGGACGCACCGCCGGAACCGCCACGGGCCGCCGGTCCGGCGCGCGCGGACGTGGCCGTCTCCGCCCGGTCGTTGACGAAACGGTTCGGTGCGACGGTCGCGGTCGACGGACTCCACCTCGACGTCCCCCGGGGCGCGTTCTTCGGCCTTCTCGGTCCGAACGGCGCGGGCAAGACGACCACGCTGCGGATGGTCACTGGCCTGCTGCGGCCCGATGCAGGACAGGTGCTGCTCGAAGGCGTGGACGTCTGGGAGGACCCGCCGCGGGTCAAGGACCGGATCGGGGTGCTGCCGGAGGACCTGCAACTGTTCGACCGGCTCCGCGGTCGTGAGCTGTTGACCTACACCGGGTTGCTCCGGGGCCTCGACGCCGAGGTCGTCGAGGATCGGGCCGGGCAGCTGCTGGACGTGTTCGACCTGACGAGCTCCCAGGACGAGATGGTGGTGGACTACAGCCACGGCATGCGCAAGAAGGTGGCGTTGGCTGCGGCCCTGCTGCACTCGCCACGGGTCCTGTTCCTCGACGAGCCGTTCGAGGCGATCGACCCGGTGTCCGGTCGGACGATCCGGACCGTGCTGCAACGGTTCACCGCCGACGGCGGCACCGTGGTGCTGTCGAGCCACGTCATGGCCCTGGTCGAGCAGCTCTGCGACCACGTCGCGATCGTCGCGCACGGGCAGGTGGTCGACGCCGGTCCGCTGGCGGAGGTGGCTGGCGGCGGGTCGCTCGAGGACCGGTTCGTGCACCTGGTCGGAGCGCGCGAGGTCGGAGAAGGAGCGCTGGCATGGCTCGGCTCCTCGTCCGACTGAAGCTCCGTCTGCTCGGCAACCGCTTCCACCAGGGGGTGCAGCCGGCCCTCGGGTTCACGATGGCGGTGATCGGCGGGTTCCTCGCGGCCGCCTTCGGGTTCAGCGCGTTCAATGCGACCGTGGACGGCGATCGAGACGTCGTCGTGCTGGGGATGGCACTGCTGTGGCTGGGGTGGATCCTGGTGCCGGCGCTGACCTTCACCGCGGACGAGACGCTGGATCCACGGCGGTTCCAGCTGCTGCCGCTGCGGAACCGCCAACTGGTCGTCGGGCTGCTGGCTGCCGGCGTCGTCGGTGTCGGCGGTATCGCCACGTTGATCGCCGTCTCCGGCGCCGCCGTCGGTGCCGGACGGGCCGCCGGCCAGGGCATCGCTGGCCTGGTCGCCCTGGTCGTCGTCGTCCTGCTCGCGGTCACCTGCATCGCCTGGTCCCGAGCGGTGCTGACCCTGCTCGCGGACGTGTTGGCGACGCGGCGCGGCCGCGAGATCGGTGCGGCGCTCGGGGTCCTCCTGCTGATCGCGTTGTGGCTCACGCCGCAGCTGCTCTTCGGTGGCTCGCCGATGGTCGACGGCGCCAACCTCGACCTGTCGGCGCCGGCGGAGCTGGCCCGGTGGTCCCCGGGAGGGCTCGGCGCCGTCGGCGTCCTGGCTGCGGCTGACGGACGGTTGGTGCTCGCGCTGGCCGCCGCCGGTGGGCTCCTGGTCTTGACGGTCCTCGCGTTGCTGCTCTGGGCGTTCGCACTGGGGCGGTTGGCCCGTCGATCGCCCGCCCGTTCCACCTCGCGGCGGTCCAGTGCCCTCTACCCGGCCTGGCTGGCCTGGCTGCCTCGGTCGCGAGCCACGGCCGTGGCCGTGCGGTTCCTCCGCAGCCTGGTCCGCGATCCGCGGGTACGCAGCCAGGCGCTGGGCCAGCTGTTCCTGGTGGTCCCGATGGTCGCGGTCGGCGCGCCAGCCGGGGTGTTCTCGAGCGACTATGCGCCGCTGCTGGCCGCCGGGCTTGCGTTCCCGTTCGGGCTGATGGCTTCGAACCAGTTCGCGCTCGACGGACCGGCGCTCTGGGTCCACGAGGTGACCGGTGCCGATGGCCACGCGGACATGCGGGGACGCGATCTGGCCGTCGTCCTCCTCGCCACGCCGGTGATCGTCGTGGCGGCGGTCGCGCTCGCTGCGGTGTCCGGCGGTTGGTCGATGCTGCCGGCGGCGCTGCTGCTGGCGGCCGGGGTCCTGGTCCTGGTGCTCGGCGCCAGCAACCTCTCCTCCGTCCTGCTCCCGGTGCCCGTCCCCGAGCGTGGCGACAACCTGTTCGGTACCTCGGCGTCCGGTCAGGGCTGCATCAACACCGCGCTGCTGCTGGTCGTCTACGCCGTCGTCGCAGCGCTCATCACCCCGATGATCCTGCCCGTCGTGCTGGTCGAGCCGGTCGGCTGGCGGACGTTCGCTGCCGTGCTCGGGCTCGGTTACGCGATCCTCGGTGGGTGGCTGCTCACGCGCGCCGCGGCCGCCTCGCTGCGCACGCGTGGCCCGGACCTGCTGCAGGCCGTCGACTGGCGCCGCGGCTGACGCTCATGCGGGGGCGCTGACGCGGGGGCGCTCACGCCGGGGTGCTCACGCCGGGGCGCTCATGCCGGGACGCTCACGCCGGGACGCTCATGCCGGGACGCTCACGCCGGGACGCTCACCTGGGGGCGCTCACGCGTGCACGTGGCCGACCAGCGCCTCCGCAGCGCGGTCGACCTCCTCTTCGGTGGTGGACACGTGGAACGCGAGCCGCAGCCGCCCCGCCCGTGTCGCGGCCGCGATCCGGGCTCGGTCGAGCTGCGCCGGCACCTCGTCGTCGGCCAGCATCGCCACGATCGCGGAGTCGCCCACCGGCAACCCGACCGCCTCCTGGAACCGTCGCGCCAGGCCCACCGCGTGCGCGTGGAGCGACTCGGGCCCGACCTCCAACAGCAGTTCGAGCGACGGGGCCTGCCCGACCCAGGCGTGCCAGGCCGGAGAGATGTCGAACCGTCGCGCGTCGCGAGCCAGTCGCAGGGGTGTGCCGTAGACGCTGGACCAGCGATCCTCCCCCGCGTACCAGCCGGCAGCGACCGGGAGCAGGTCCTCGACCAGTTCCGGGCGCACCGTGAAGAACGCGGTCCCGCGGGGCGCCAACAGCCACTTGTAGCCGCCGCCGGTGGTGTAGTCGAAGCGGCTGGCGTCCAACGGGAGCCAACCGGTGGACTGGGTGGTGTCCAGCAGGATCCGCGTGTCGGTGCCGTGGGTCACCTCCAGCAGACCGTCGAGGTCGGCGATCCGGCCGTCGGCGGACTGCACGGACGACACCGCGACCAGCGAGGTGTCCGCGCTGACGGCGTCGACCAGTTGCTCGAGGGGAACCTCGCGCACCCGGACGCCCCGGCGCTCCTGCGCGTGGAACGGGAACAACACGCTGGTGAAGTCACCTTCGGCGGTGAGCACCTCGCTGCCGGGCGGGAGCGAGGTGGCGACCAGTCCGATGAAGGCGGACACCTGTGCGCCGACGGCGACCCAGGACGGGTCCACGCCGACCAGTCGCGCGTAGCGCTGTCGGGAGTCCGCGACGGCGTCATCGAACCCGAGCGCGTTGCTCCCGCCGGTCGCGAACCGGGCGAGTTCGTCCTCGAGGGCGGCGACCGTCCGGCGCGGTGGCAGGGCCATGGTGGCGGTGTCGAGGTAGATGCGTTCGCGCGAGAACTCCGAGCGGATCGCCGCGGGGATCAGCGGTGTGCCGCGTCGGTCGGTGCTGACGGTCGGTTCGTCCGTGCGCGACACCTCGCCCCCTTCGCTGCGAGCGGCGCCGGCGCGGGAGACGCGGCCAGCGTCGCTGCTCGACGCTAGCAGCGGCCCGCAGCGGCCCGTCCTCGCCCCTCAAGGCTGGGCCGTTGCGGTCGACATCTTGGGTATGCGGCAGCGCGCTTGGATCGTCCTCGCGGGGCTCGGCGTCCTAGCTGGCGCCGGGTTCCTCGTCGTGGCGACGCCCGCCCTGCGGGAGCTGATCTGGATCGGGGTGCTGCTGGCGTCGTGCTCGGGGATCGTCCTGGGCGTGCGTTGGCATCGGCCGGTCCGCCGCTACCCGTGGTGGATCCTGCTCGCTGCGCTCGTGGTGCTGCTCGCGGCCAACGTGATCAACTACCCCGTCTGGGCCGGCCCCGCGGCGCGGTCGTTCGCGGATCAGCTCTCGCTCCTGGCGTTCCCCATGATCGGCGTCGGCGCGCTGTCCCTGACGCGCCTGCAGACACCCGGAGGTGACCGGGAGAGCGCGATCGACGGCAGCATCGTCATGATCGCCATGGCGACCGTGCTGGCCGGGACCGTCTACCGGCCGGACGGCATCGCCGACGACGTGTCGTGGGCGGGCCAGCTGCTCAACACCGTGGTCGCCCCGCTGATGATGGCGGCGGTCACCGCGGCGACCTTCCGGCTGCTGTTCGTCGGGAGTGCGAGGGTCACCAGTGCCTGGCTCGTGGTGGTTGCCGCAGCCGCCAGCATGGCCGGCAACGTCGCACGTGCGCTCCAGGTCGCTGACGGGAACTACGTGCGCGGGTCGTGGCCGGATCTGTTCATCCTCGGGGCGTACATCTCCATCGCGCTCGCGGCGCTCCACCCGTCGTCGTCGCGGCTGACCGAACCAGCCGACTCGGCGAGCCAACGCCTGACACATGCCCGATTGATCGTGCTGGGCGTGTCGTTGATCGCGGCGCCGGCGACGCTGGTCATCCGCGACACCGGGGAGGGGCTGTCGGTTCCGATCGTCTCCTCGGTGGTCTTGAGCCTGCTCGTGCTCTGGCGGCTCAGTCGGTTGGTCGTCGACCGGGAGGCGGCCCGGGAGGCCCTCCACCAGCGAGCGGAGCGCCAGGAGGCGTTAGCCGAGCTCGGGCTGCAAGCGGTCGACGAGCCCGACCTCGACGACCTCAGCGAAGCAGCGACGATCCGTACCCGGGACCTGTTGGACCTGCGGACCTGCCGGATCGGCGACCCGCCCGACGATCCGCCGGAGGGAGCGATCGTCCTGCCTATCGCCGACGGCACCGTCCTGCTGGCGGAACGCGACGAGCCGTGGAACCACGAGGACCGCGCCTTCCTCCAGGCCGTCGTCAACGCCCTCACCGGCGCGGTCGAGCGGCAAGCGACGCATGAGCTGATGCGTTACCGCGCCGTCCACGACGCGCTGACGGGGCTCCCCAACCGGTCGCTGATCCTCGACCGGCTCGAGCATGCCCTCGCTCGACAGCGACGTGCCGGTATCCGCGTCGCCGTGATGTTCATCGACCTGGACGGCTTCAAGCAGGTCAACGACGTCTACGGCCACCAGGTCGGTGACGACCTACTCCTGGCGGTCGCCGAGCGGCTCGGCATGTGCGTCCGTGACAGCGACACCCTCGGTCGCCTGGCTGGTGATGAGTTCGTCGTGATCTGCGAGGACGCACCGACCGACGAGGTGCGGCGGATCGCCGATCGGCTCACCACCTCGCTGTCCCAGCCGTTCACGCTCGGCGATGCGTCGGTCCAGGTGGGTGCCAGCGTCGGCGTGGTCGAGTCGGACGGGGCCACGACCGACCCGGAGGAGCTGCTCGCGCAGGCGGACGCGGCGATGTACGTCGCCAAGGGGGCCCGGGGAAGCGCCGTCGCCACCTATGACGAGGTGATGGCCACCGACCGGGTCGCCCGGGTCAGCCTGCAGCACGATCTGGACGGGGCCACGGAGCGGGGCGAGCTGGATCTGGTCTACCAGCCGCTCGTTGCGCTGCGCTCCGGAGAGGACCGCCACATCGTCGGCATCGAGGCGTTGCTGCGGTGGCACCATCCCACGCTGGGTCCGATCCCGCCGGCCGAGTTCGTCCCGCTCGCCGAGATGACCGGCCTGATCGTGCCGATCGGCGACTGGGTCCTGCAGCAGGCGTGCGCGCGGGTGGCTCGGCTCACCCGAGACCGGGCCCCTGAGGAGCCGCTGACGGTGTTCGTCAACCTCTCGCCCCGGCAACTCGCGGACCCCGGCCTCATCGACCGCGTCGACCGCGCATTGGCCGAGGCCGAGCTGGCTCCCTGCCACCTCGGCGTGGAGATCTCCGAGGTGTCGGCGCTCGACGTGGAGGGGGTCGCGGCCCTGCACCGGTTGTCGGCGCTCGGTGTCCGGGTCGCGTTGGACGACCTGGGGGCCGGCCGCTCCTCGGTGGACGACATCACCCGGCTGCCGCTGGATCTGATCAAGCTGGATGGTGCCCTGGTCGCCGGAGCGGTCGCGAACCGCTCCCAACGATCGATCGTGCGGGGTGCCTGCGCGATCGCTCACGAGCTGGGCGTCGAGGTGGTCGCCGAGCAGGTGGAGACGCGTGAGCAGCTGGCGATGCTGACCGAGCTGGGGTGCGATCTCGCGCAGGGCTACCTCTTGGGTGGTCCCGGCCCGGCGGGCGAGGACCGGTGGCTGGCGGTCACCGACCCGACGATGCTCGAATCTCCGGACCCGGCGTCGACCGGGATCAGCAGCTGAGGGATCGAAGGGGCCGGGCGCAGCCGGCCCGACGACCGCTCACGCGGCCGGTGGCTCGCTGGCGAGGAACATCTCCACCGACGGTTCGATCAGCCGTGCCCATCGATCGCCGTCGGGGTCGTTGCTGACCTGTTGCGAGGCCAGGCCCGTGAACACCGCGGTCCAGAGGTCCACCGCTTCAGGGCGGTTGATGCCGACCGATCCGAGCACCTCCCGCAATCGGTCCAGCGTCCGCTCCGCGAGGTCGTACGAACCCTCCGAGGGGGTGAACCCGGGGATGACGCGCAGGAACAGCAGCTGGCTCCGGGCGGGGTCGGCGACGTAGAAGTCGAAGAACGCCGTCGCGACGTCTTGCAGGACGGTGCGCGGGTCACCGGCGGTCGGGAGGCCGTCGACCGCCTCGAGCAGCTGCTGGTAGCCCTGGGCGAACATCGCGTCGTAGATCGCGTCCTTGTTCTCGAAGTAGCCGTACAACGACGGCGCCCGCATGCCGACCGCGTCGGCGACCTCCCGCAGCGACCAGCCGGTCAGTCCGCGCTCCCCGGCGAGCTGCCACGCCGCGGCGAGGATCTCCTGACGGGTGGCTTCGTGACGGCGTGCGCGTCGGTCGGGCATCGTGGCGCTCCTGGCGGACGGGAGCGCAACCTACCAATGAACCTAACGAAGTTCGGAGAACCGATTGACGTTCGGCTCAGTTCGGCGTATACCTAACAGCGTTAGGCGAACAGCGTTAGGGAAGCGGCGTTCGGCGCCGGCGTTGCGTCGACGATCGATCGGAGCGCACATGGCAACCCACGATGCCACGGGACCAGCCGCACCGGAGCGGCCAGGGACGACCACGATGGATCATGACGACTGGATGCAGGCCGCCGACGAGGAGTACCGCCGGCTGTTGGCGTTGCTCGGTGATCTCGACACCGCCGCCTGGTACGCCCCGACGGACTGCACCGGCTGGGACGTGCGGGCGATGGTCGCCCACCTCGCCGGCGGCGCGCAGTGGGCGGCGAGGCTCCGCGAGCTGGCGCGCCAGGCCCGTCGGGGGCGCCGGTTGCTCCCCGAGGCCGACCTGGTCGACGGCATGAACGAAGTGCAGGTGCGCGAGCGTGCGGGCCGCACGCCCGCCCGGCTGCTCGAGGAGCTGGCCGAGATCGCGCCTCGCTCGGTTCGGGCCCGGGCCCGGTTGCCCCGGCCGGTCCGGGCGATGCCGATGCGCTTCGGGCCGCCGTTGGGGACCCAGCCGCTGGGCTACCTCTACGACCGGATCCTGACCCGCGATGCCTGGCTGCACCGCGTGGACATCAGCCGCGCTGTCGACCGGCCGTTGCTGTTGACCGCTGACCACGACCGCCGCATCGTCGCCGACGTCGTCGATGAGTGGGCGCAACTCCATGGTCAGCCGTACGAACTGGTGCTCACCGGCACTGCGGGCGGCACCTGGCGTGACGGGACGGCCGTGGAGGCGATCGCGATCGACGCGGTCGAGTTCTGTCGGGTGCTCTCCGGCCGTGCGGCCGGTGACGGCTTGCTCGCGACCCGTGTCAACTTCTGAGGTGGCGGCGGGGCGGACGGTCGCCGGCCGCGGCGACGACGGCCTCGCGGTCGCCGACCCGCCGGAACCGACGGACGGCACCCCCGGGGCACTGGTGCTCATCAGCGACGTCGCCTGTCCGTGGGCCACCGTGGTCGTCCTGCGGCTACGGCAGGCGCGCGCCCGCCTGGCGTCTCGCGAGCCGGCAGGGGCCGCGCTGCTTCCCCTCATCCACCTCGCCCACCCGTTGGAGCTGCTCCACCGTCGTCCGCTGGCACGGCGCGTGATCGACGGTGAGATCCCGTTGTGCGCCGCCGCGGCGCCGGAACTCGACTGGTCGCCCTGGCAGGGCCGCTTGGACGAGTACCCGGTGTCCAGCCTCTTGGCGGTCGAGGCCGTCCAAGCTGCGCGCCGCCAGTCGGAGGCGGCCGCCGAGGAGCTCGATCTGGCGCTACGGACCGCGATGTTCGTCCGCTCACGCTGCATCACGCTGCGGCACGAGATCATGGACGCGGCGGGCACCTGCCCGTCGATCGACGTTCCGCGCCTGGCGCTCGACCTCGACCATGGGACCGCTCGGCTCGCGGTCACCCGGCAAGCCACGGTGGCCGCGGACCGGACGGCGGGCTGCACCGGCTACCTCGTCCTGCCAGACGGTTCGGGTCGTTGCAACCCAGGGGTCGAGACGGCCTGGCTCGGACCGTCGCTGCCCCGAGGGGTGCCGCAGGTGGTCCGCGATGATCCGTCGGTCTACGACCAGCTGGTGGCGCGAGCCGCGGCGCCGGCCTGACGCCGCCGGCGCGGCATCCTCGCGATGGCGGTCGGCTTGGGCCCTTCGAAGCCGGCACGGCGTCCGACGACCCGGTCAGTCGAGCAGATGCCTGGCGACGCTGGCTAGCACGGGACGCAGTCTGGGAACCGCCTGGCTGGCCACCTCGAGGACCTCCTCGCCGGACAGCTTCCCGGCCAGGCCCGCAGCGCGGTTGGTCACCAGCGACATGCCGAGCACCTCGAGACCGAGGTCGCGCGCCGCGATGGCCTCGAGCACCGTGGACATGCCGACCAGGTCGCACCCGAGCGTGTGCATCATGCGGATCTCGGCTGGCGTCTCGAACGCGGGCCCGAACCAGCCGCCGTACACGCCCTCACCGATCGTCGCGTCGGCGCCACGTACCACCGCACGCAGCTCCTCGGAGTACACGTCGGTGAGGTCGACGAAGTTCGCGCCGACCAGGGGACTCGTGGCCGTGAAGTTGATGTGATCGGAGATCAGCGCCGGATGCCCAACCGGTAGGTCGGGGGTCAGGCTCCCCGCCGCGTTGGTGAGCACGACGGTTGAGCAGCCGGCGGCTG
>SKNP01000223.1 GCA_007120485.1 Nitriliruptoraceae bacterium | reverse complement strand
GTCGGATCGACCGGGTCGCGGTCGGCCAGCACCGCCGCGAGCTCGACCGCCAGGCTGCCGAGACCCCGCTCGCGACCCCGGACGAGCAGGTGGGCGAGTCGAGGGTGGACCGGCAGAGCGACCAGCTCACGGCCATGCGGCGTGATCCGCCCGGCCGCGTCCAACGCGTTCAGGTCGCGCAGCGTCGTCCGGGCACGCTCCCAACCGGCGGAGGGGGGCGCATCGAGCAGGGCGAGTTCGTCCACCTCGGCGCCCCAGGCGGCGACCTCCAGGGCGGCGGCGGTGAGATCGTCGGTATGCAGGGCCGGCCGGGGCTGGGCGTCCCGCGCCGCGTCCTCGCGTTGGGGCCACAACCGGATGCACCGTCCCGGACCGAGCCGGCCCGCCCGACCGGCCCGCTGCTCCGCGCTGGCCCGGGACGCCGGGACCGTCACCAGCCCGGTCATGCCGGTGGTGGCGTCGAACCGGGGCTCGCGGGAACGGCCGGCGTCGACGACCGCCCGCACCCCGACGATCGTCAGGCTCGATTCGGCGATGTCGGTGGCCAGGACCACCTTCCGTCGGCCCCGTGGATCGGGCTGGATCGCCGCGTCCTGCTCGTCCGGGGACAGCGCCCCGTAGAGCGGGCGGACCACCGGGGCACCGGTGACGGGGCGCTGCTGCAGCACGGCGGCGGTCCGGCGGATCTCGCGCGCTCCCGGGAGGAACACGAGGACGTCGCCGTCAGCGTCGGCGGTCAGTTCCGCGACGGCGTCGCGGACCGCATCCGGCAACGTCCGCTCGTCGGGGCGGTCACGGTGCGCCACCTCGACGGGGAACCGTCGGCCTTCGGCCCGGATGACCGGCGCGCCGTCCAGCAGGTCGGCGACGCGGGCGCCGTCCAGCGTCGCCGAGGCGACCAGCAACCGCAGATCGTCGCGCAGCGCCGCACGGGTCTCCAGCGCGAACGCGAGGGCCAGGTCCGCCTCGAGGTTGCGCTCGTGGAACTCGTCGAACAGCAGCAGGCTGACGCCCTCCAGCGACGGGTCGCGTTGGAGGCGTCGCAGCAGGACGCCCTCGGTGACGACCTCGACCTGGGTCGAGCGGGAGGTCCGGCGCTCGTCGCGGGTGGTCAGTCCGATCCGTTGACCGACCTCCTCGCCCAGCCGTGAGGCCAGCCGGGAGGCGGCCGCCCGTGCGGCGACCCGCCGCGGTTCCAGCACCACGATGCGCCCGGGCGGATCGTCGGCCAGCAGTGCGAGCGGGACCCGCGTGGTCTTGCCCGCGCCCGGCGGCGCCTCCAGCACCGCCATGCCCGGTGACGCCAGCGCCGCCCGCAACGGGTCGAGGACCGCGTCGACCGGCAGCGGGTCCGTCACGGCCCGGTGAGCGACGTCGGACACCACGGGTCCTCCCGGCAGGTCGGTCGGGACCGCACGGGGTCGAGGCGGTGTATCACCCGCCGTCGCGACGACGACTACCGTGCGGCTGGCCGTCGGTAGGAGACGCTATGGGCATCGTCATCAAAGTGCTGATCAACGCGGCCGCCCTGTGGGTGGCGGTGACGCTGTTGGATCCGGAGTTCTCGTTCGACTTCGAGACCAGCGGCATCCCCGCGTTCCTCGGCATCGCGCTGATCCTCGGCGTGCTCAACGTGATCGTGCAGCCGATCCTGCGGTTCCTGGCCTTCCCCGCCATCCTCCTCACGCTGGGGCTGTTCCTGCTCGTGGTCAACGCCGTGGTCCTCGCCCTGACGGTGGCCATCTCGGGTGCGCTGGACCTCGGCCTCGAGTCGCAGGGCTTCGGCTGGACGTTCCTCGCCGCGCTGATCGTCTCGGTCGTGTCGTGGGCGCTGGAGGCCTTCCTCGGCCGACGGTGACCGGCCGGCGGTGACGAGCGCGTCGGAGGTCGTAGGCTCGTCGCCTCCGACCGCTGGACCTGCCACGTGAGCGACCCCGATCCGCAGCTGACGGCCAGCAGCACCGAGCACCTCCAGGCGCTGATCCGCAACGCCTGCGTCAACGACGGCACGCCCACCTCCGGCGAGGAGATCCGTAACGCGGGTCTCGTCGACGACGTCCTGCACGACCTGCCCCGCGAGCACTACGAGCCGGTTCCCGGTCGCCGCAGCGTGCTGACGACGCTCGAGGGCAGCGATCCCAACGCCCCGACGGTGCTGTTCTGTGGCCACACCGACGTCGTCCCCGTCAACCCGGACGAGTGGCGGGAGGATCCGTTCGGCGGGGAACTGCTGGACGGCGAGGTCTGGGGCCGCGGCGCCATGGACATGCTGTGCCTGACCAGCGGCATGCTGACCGCGATGCGTACGCTGGCGGACCGCCGGGAACCGCCCCGCGCCACGATCAAGTTCCTCGCGGTCGCCGACGAGGAGGCCGGCGGCACCTGGGGTGCGCGCTGGATCACCGATCACGCCTGGGACGACGTCGCCTGCGACTACGTCATCACCGAGTCCGGTGGTATCCCCCTGCACACCCCGACGGGCTCGCACCTGTTGATCTCGACGGCGGAGAAGGGCATCGCCTGGCGCCGCCTGCGGATCCACGGCACCCCCAGCCACGGGTCCATGCCGTTCGGTGCCGACAACGCGATCATCACGACCGCCGAGGTGGTGCGTCGCCTGGACGCCTACGAGCCGGCCGCGCAGCTCGCCGAGCACTGGCGTGCCTGGGTCGATGCGCTGCCGGTCGACGACGCGCAGCGCGCCCGGCTGCTCGACCCGACCTACGTCCGCGAGGCGGTCGCGGAGCTGCCACCCCGGCTTGCCGCCTACTGCCACGCGCTCAGCCACGTGACGTTCAGCCCGAACGTGGTGCACGGCGGGAACAAGACCAACATCGTGCCGGACACGGTCGAACTCGACCTCGACATCCGGGTCCTGCCCGGGGTCAGCGGCGAGGATGTGGAGGCGATGCTGGTCGAGGCCCTCGGGGACCTCGCCGACCGGGTCGAGTTCATCCAGACGATCGAGCCTCGACCGGCCACCGCCTCGCCGGCGGACACACCCATGTTCGACCTGTTGCGCCGTCGCGCGCAAGCGGTGCATCCGGGTGCCGCGGTCATGCCGTGGATGGTGGTCGGCGGCACCGACGCCGCGTTCTTCCGGCGCCACGGCGTGCCGTCCTACGGCGCCGGGATGTTCAGTCCGGACATCGCGCTCGAGGACTTCCAGTCCCGGTTCCACGGCCACGACGAACGCATCGACACGACCTCGATCGGGCTCACCGCGCAGCTCTACGTCGACCTCGCCGACGGCATCGCCGAGTGACGCCTGCGGGCTCCGGTCACGCAGCGGAGGCACGGTCGACCGAGCGGTCACGGGCAGCCTCCGCGGAGCGAACGGGGGCGACAGGCGCCGGAGCGGCACCTACCTTGGAGAGGGTCAGCGGGGAGGAGCGGCGAGATGGACGTCGGGCTGGTCGGGCTCGTCGCCGGGTCGGGATGGGCGGCCGGCATCAACCTCTACGGCGTCGTCGGGCTGCTCGGGATCCTGGGCCGGCTCGGCGTCGGTCCCGTCCCCGACGGGCTGCAGCGCACGGACGTGATCGTCATCGCGCTGGTGCTGTTCGCGGTCGAGTTCATCGCCGACAAGGTCCCCTACTTCGACTCGTTCTGGGACGCGGTCCACACGGTGATCCGACCGCTCGGGGCCGCCGCGCTCGGTGCCCTGCTGACCGGGGACGCCGACAACTGGCAGCAGGCGGTGGCGGTCGTCGGGTCCGGCGGGTTGGCGACCGCCGCTCACGCCGCCAAGGCGACGGCCCGCCTGGCGATCAACAGCTCGCCCGAACCCGCCAGCAACGGCCTGGCGAGCCTCGTCGAGGACGGCATCATGGCGGCCGTGGTGTGGTTCGCCGTCAGCAACCCGGTCGTGGCCTTGGCGCTGGTCGCCGTGCTGCTGGTCGCCGGTGGTGCCCTGACCGTGGCGCTGTTCGGGGTCGCGCGCCGGGTCCTGCGCAACCGGCGCAACCGGCGTGACGGTGACGGTCCACCCGAGCGGCCGGGTAGCGACCAGACGACGGTCGAGGCCTCGGGGTAGCGTCCAGGGCGGCCGCGTTCGGCCCGGACCGCCGCGATCAGCCTGACCGCAAGGAGCCCCATGCCGCTGGTGACCTGCCCGAGCTGCGGTGAGGACGAGCAGCTCGTCGGCCGTTCGGTCGCGGCCGACGATGGTGCGGAACGGCGCGAGCTCACGTGCGAGCGCTGTGGGACCAGCTGGGACCGCGACGTCGTCCCGACCTGCGGGCTCTGCCGCTCCACCGATGTCGAGGGCATCCCGACCTCGACGCTCCAGGAGAAGGGCCGCGGTGACCAGTGGGCACCATCCGGCGTCCGGCTCGCCTACTACTGCTGGAGCTGCCGCGGCGTCGACGTCACCTCGTCGTCGCCCCTGCCTGGCCCACAACCCGCGCCCGGCAGCGGGCAGGACCTGACGGGACTGCGCCGACGGAGCCGATGACGCGCACGACCCCGACGGCCTCACGACCCCGACGACCTCACGACCGCCGCCCCTCACGACC
>SKNP01000326.1 GCA_007120485.1 Nitriliruptoraceae bacterium | reverse complement strand
CTCAGCTCGCCGACACCCTCCACCGCCTGGAAGAGCTTCCACACCTCCAACCTGTACCTCGCCCTGCTGTTCGTGCTGATCGGCACGACCGCGTGGTGGTGACCGACGCGTTGCGGTGGCCCGTCCGGCTGGCCGTCGTGTCCGCGGCCGGTCTCGCGGTGCTGCTGGGGTCGACGGCTGCCGCCGATGCGCACACGCGTACGGAGGAGACCACCAACATCGTCAGCGAGGTGGTGGAGGGCCCCGAGCTGCCCGATGTCGAGCTGACCGTCCACACCGGCGGGCTGGCCGTCGAGCTCGTCAACGACGGTGGCCAGCCGGTGATCGTCGAGGGCTACGACGGTGAGCCGTACCTGCGGATCGGGCCCGACGGGGTGCAGCGCAACCGCCATTCGGCTGCCACCTACCTCAACAGCGAACGGTTCGGTGACGTCGCCCTGCCACCGGCCGTCGACCCGGACGCGCCGCCCGACTGGGTGCATGTCGACGACGAGCCGCGGTGGGTCTGGCACGACCACCGGACCCACTGGATGGCGCCGCAACCGCCCCGGTTCGTCGACGCCGGAGGGCTGGCCCGCGCGCTGATGGACATGCGGCTGGTCGGGGTCATCGGCTCCGCCGGCGACGACGTCGGACCGTTCACCGACTGGACGCTCCCGCTCCACCACGACGGTCGGCTCGTCGAGGTCCGTGGCCGGCTCGCGTGGGAGGACCCACCGAGCGCGATGCCGTGGCTCGCGATCGCGGCCGTCCTGGTCCTGCCGGCGGCGTTCGGGTTGCGGCGGCTGGACCGGCAGGGACTGATCCGGCCGGCGGCCTGGACGGTCGGTGCGGTCGCCATGATCAACACGATCCATCTCGTCGACGACCTGGCTGCCTGGCCGTCGGAGCCGTTGGACGAGCTGACCGGGCTGCTGCACACCTCGATCTTCCTGATCGGGGGGATCGGTGGCGCCATCTGGGCGCTGCGGGTGTCCTCCGGGCGGGTGCTGGCGCTGGGGATCGCGTCGGCGTCGGTGCTGTACCACCAGGGCATCGTGCACCTGCCCATGCTGTTCGCCAGCGGGTTCCCGACCGTGTGGCCCGATGGCCTGGTGCGGCTGACCGTCGCGCTGGGGCTCCTGCAGGCCGTCCCGGTGGCGTTGGTGGTGCGTCGCGCGCTGCAGCGGCCGGAGCGTGATCGGTCCGCGGCCGATGACTCGGTGGTCGCTGCCGCGCCTTGACGTGCGTTCCACCGGGCGCTCGGATCGCACGATGCCAACGACCGTCGGGAGCGACATCAGCGTGACGACCGCCGCGCCGGTTCGCTCCGGTGCGTGGCTGGCGCTCTGGGTGGCGACGTTCACGTACCTGACGACGTTCTGGGCCTGGGGTCTGCTGTCGCCGCTCGCGCCGGACTACCGCGAGGCGCTCGCGCTCCAGCCGATCGAGGTGTCACTGCTCGCCGCGGTCCCGGTCATCCTGGGGTCGCTCGCGCGGATACCCCTCGGAGCGGTGACCGACCGCTACGGCGGCCGGGTGGTGCTGACGCTGCTCAGCCTGGTGGTGGTCGTCCCGTTGGGGTTGCTGGCGGCCTTCGAGACCTACCCGACCCTGCTCCTGGGAGCGCTGCTGCTGGGGTTCTCCGGCGCCTCGTTCGCTGTCGGGGTGCCGTTCGTCAACGCGTGGTTCCCACCCGAACGACGTGGGACCGCCCTGGGCATCTACGGCATGGGCGGCGCCGGGACGGCGGTCGCGGCCTTCACGACCCAACCGCTGCAGGGCGTCACGTCGCGGTCCGGGGTGTTCCTCATCGTGGGGGCGGTGCTCGCCGCGACCGCCGCCATCGCCTGGATCTTCGGGCGGGATGCGCCGAACTGGCGACCGCAGACGTTGCCGATGGCCGCCCGGCTGCGCAAGGCGCTGGCGCTGCGGGTGACGTACGACCTCGCCGCCCTGTACGCGATCACCTTCGGTGGCTTCGTCGCCTTCGGGGTGTACCTGCCGAGCTACCTCCAGCAGATCTACGACCTGGCGACAGCGGACGCGGCGGCGCGGACCGGCGGCTTCCTCGTCCTGGCGACGATCGCTCGCCCGATCGGTGGGATCCTGTCCGACCGGATCGACGCCCCACGGGTGCTGGTGGCCGCGCTGGCGATCATCGGCGCCGGGGCGATCGTGATCGCCTTCGAGTTCCCGCTGGTGGCTTCCACCGCGACCTTCCTGTGTGTCGCGGCCGCCCTGGGCGTCGGGAACGGTGCGGTGTTCGCGCTGGTCGGTCGCCGGGCCCCTGAGACGTCGGTCGGTGCGGTCACCGGGTTCGTCGGTGCAGCCGGGGGGCTCGGCGGGTTCCTCCCGCCGCTGGTCATGGGCGGGGTGTTCCAGGTGACCGGCTCCTACGCCATCGGGCTCATGCTGCTCTCCACCGTCGCCCTCGCTGGCCTGGTGCACACGGTCTGGCGGTTCATCGTCATCGACCGCTGGCGGGCCGAGCAGGAGCACGCGCCGCAGGGATGATCCCGGGCCGTGCGGTGCGGGCGCCCCGCTTGCGTTCTAATCATTAGTGTAGTACAAAACGTTTAGCACTCGGGCCGACCACACCGACGACGGCGACAACGGTCGCTGCGGACCCGACAGAGAGGACGTTGAGATGAACAGGACACCGACGACCCGCCTGGTGGCCATCGCTGCGACCGCCGCCGTCGTGCTGGCCGGATGCGGCAACGGCGGCGACACCGCGGAGCCCGCCGCCGACGGCTCGCTGCAGGTCGAAGCGGGCGACATGTACTTCGAGCCCGATTCGTTCGCTGCGGACGCCGGCGAGGTCACCGTGAGCCTGGAGAACGTCGGCGGGGTCGAACACGACTTCGTCGTCGAGGAAGCGGGCGACGAACTGGTCGTGCACTCCGACCCCGGTGAGACCAACACCGGCACGATCGAGCTGGATGCCGGGACCTACACCGTCTACTGCAACATCCCCGGCCACCGGGATGCCGGGATGGAAGGGACCCTGGAGGTCAGCTGACCCATCCTGGCGAACGAGGTGACGGCGTGACGAGCGAGGTGACGGTCCACCGGGCGCTGGCGAGTCCGGTCCGTGCGCGGCTGCTGGAGCTGCTGCGTGCCGCCGCATCACCGCTGTCGATCGGTCACCTGGCGGACCGGCTCGACCTGCACCGCAACACCGTGCGCAGCCACCTCGGTGTCCTGGAGATCGCCGGGCTCGTCGAACACGAGACGGATGCCCCCGACGGCCCGGGTCGTCCGAGGTCGCTGTACCGGCTCGCGCCGGATGCCGACCTCGGTGACGTGGCGGCCGTCGACGGCGGCGGGTCGGACGGCGATCACGCCAGGCAGGCCAGCCGTGACGCCCAGGACCACCCCGACCGCGGTGCGTCGGGTGATGTTCACGACCAGGCTGCCGAGCCCGCGGCGGACGCCTACCGGCTGCTGGCCGTCCTGTTGGCCGGCCAGGTCCAGGACGACCACGCGGAGCCGGGTGCCGTCGCGGAGGCCGCCGCCGCGAGCTGGAGCCGCCGTACGGTGCGCGACGACGACCGGGACCACCCCCGTCACGCGGAGGGCGCGATCGAACGGCTGTTGGCCGTGCTCGCGTCCTGGGGGTTCGAGACGACCGTCGATGAGGCGGCCGACGCCGAGCTGCGCCTGACCTTCCCGCGGTGCCCGTTCGGCGACGTCGCCGCGGCCCACCCGCAGATCGCGTGCGCGGTGCACCGCGGCATCACCCGCGGTGCCCTCGAAGCGATGGACGGCGAGGTGGAACTGTTCGCCCTCGACCCCGGGGGCGTCCCGTCCGAGCACGCGAACGGCTCGACCGAGCGGTTCGGCGGCTGCGTCGCCCGACTCAGGAGCGCCACGTGACCACCTCGACGTCCCCGCCGACCACACCTCCCGCCGGCACCGCTCCCCGGTTGCCGCGGCATCGGTTGGCGCTGTTGCTGCTGGGTGGGATCGGGTTGGTGCTCGGGGTGTACACCGGCCTGGGACGCGCCGGGATCGAGCACCGGTTCGTCGCACCGGATCTGCACGGCGTGATCATGGTGCTCGGGTTCCTCGGCACCGTCATCGCGTTGGAGCGGGCGGTCGCCCTCGGCACGCGGTGGGGCTACCTCGGCCCTGCCTTGACCGGGGCGGCGACCCTGACCCTGCCGCTGGTGCGCCCGGTCGGTGGCGTGCTGCTGGTGCTCGGCGGGCTGGTGGTCACCGCGACCTACCTGGAGTTGCTGCGTCGAGGTGGCCGCGAGGTGCACCTGGCCATCATGGGGTTGGGTGCGCTCGCCTGGGTCGGGGCGGCCGTGCTGTGGCTGGCCGGGCTGGGGCCGATCCGGATCACCCCACTGCTGGCCGCGTTCCTGGTGCTGACGATCGTGGGCGAACGGTTGGAGCTCAGCCGGTTGACCCTGCCCTCCGCCCGGAGCCGCCGTCGGTTCCTGGTCGCGGTGGGGGTCTTCGCGCTGGGCGTGGCGATGGCGGCGTTCTGGCGTTCGACCGGGCTGCTGCTGGGTGGTCTGGGACTGCTGGGCCAGGTCG
>SKNP01000040.1 GCA_007120485.1 Nitriliruptoraceae bacterium | reverse complement strand
CTGATGGACAAGACCCCGCAGGAGTTGCTCGAGATCCGCAACTTCGGTTCGAAGTCGGTCGACGAGGTGGCCGAGAAGCTCGCCGAGCTGGGCGTCTCCCTCAAGGAGTGAGCCCCCGGCCGGTGGACGCCCCCACGCGCACCGGCCGCCCGCTGGCACGACAAAGGACGTAGACATGCCGACCCCCAAGCGCGGCCCCCGGCTCGCAGGTGGCCCCGGCCACCAGAAGCATCTGATGGCCAACCAGGCCCGTGACCTGTTCCGCCACGGCCGCATCACCACGACCGAGGCCAAGGCCAAGGCGCTCCGGCCCTACGCGGAGAAGCTGATCACCAAGGCCAAGCGGGGCGACCTCGCCTCTCGGCGCGAGGTGCTCAGCAAGCTCCACGACCGTGACGTCGTCGCGTTCCTCTTCGAGGACGTCGCACCGCGGTTCGCGGAGCGTCCGGGTGGCTACACCCGCATCCTCAAGCTCGAGCCGCGCAAGGGCGACAACGCCCGCATGGCGATCATCGAGCTGGTCGATCGCGGCGAGACCGACGGTGAGGAGGTCATCGAGGAAGCCAAGGCGGGTCGTAGCCGTGGCCTGTTCGGTCGGCGCTCCAAGCGCACCGGCACGTCCGAGACCGCGTCGGCAGCTACCGGCACGGCCGTGCTCGACGACCACGATCACGACGACGAGCACGTGGACGTGGACGCCGAGGAGCCGGACACCGAGCCCGCCTTCGACGTCGAGGACGACGACCAGGTGGCGGCCGCCATCGCGGAAGCCGTCGGCGAGGACGACGCTGACGACGAGGACAACGAGGGCAAGGACGGGTGACCCGGATCCGGCTACGGATCGACCTCGCCTACGACGGGGCACCGTTCGCCGGGTTCGCGCGCCAACCTGACCAGACCACCGTGCAGGGCACCCTCGAGGGTGCCCTGCAGCGGTTGGTGGGTCAGGACGTCGCCGCGACGGGTGCTGGCCGTACCGATCGGGGTGTGCATGCCCGGGCGCAGGTCGTGCACGTGGACCTCGACGTCGCCAGCGCGACGCCCGAGCCCGCAGACCACGTCGACCGAGCCGAACGCGCGCTGGCCGACCTCGACGTGCTGCGTGACCGGTTGGACCAACTGGTCGGACCGGCCATCACCATCTGGCAGGTGTCGTCGGCCAGCCAGGCGTTCGATGCCCGGTTCAGCGCCGTGGCGCGCACCTACCGCTACCGGCTGGTCGACGCCCCCGCGGCCGACCCGATCCTCCGGCACGACCGGTGGCACGTCGGTCAGGCCCTGGACGTCGACGCGATGCAGCAGGCCGGCCAGGCGCTGGTCGGCGAGCTCGACTTCGCCTCGTTCTGCCGCAAGGCGCCCGGCAAACACACGGTGCGTCGGATCGAGCGGGTCGCGGTCTCGCGGCCATCCCGCGGCCGCGTCGACATCCGGATCGACGGGACGTCGTTCTGCCACCAGCAGGTGCGCTCGATCACCGGCTGTCTCGTCGAGGTGGGACGCGGCCGGCGTTCCAGCAGCTGGGTCGGCCAGGTGCTCGAAGCCCGCGACCGCAGCGTCGCGGCGGCCGTCGCTCCGCCCCATGGGCTCACCCTCGAACGGGTCTCCTACGGTCGGTGGTGGCCGGCGTCCCCGCCCGAGTCGGCGCTCGGTTGACCGCTCGTCCGGCGGGACGGTACGCTCACGACCGTCCGCGACCCTCGTTGGGTAGCCTTCGCAGGGTCGCGCGTTGCTGTGCCGCGGTTCGCGTTCCCCGCTTCCGGCGCTCGCATGCGGCGACGCGCTCCCCGGACCACCTCGGCGGCCCACCGCCCACGCTCGACCTCGTGGAAGTCGGCCACCTCGCGTCGACCGCGATCCACGGTCGTCCGCGACCCAAGACGACGGCCGACTCACGACGAGGCCACCTCAAGGACCGACAGCGATGCGCACGTACACGCCCAGCGCGAACGACATCACCCGCGAGTGGTTCGTCGTGGACGCCGAGGGTCAGACCCTCGGCCGTCTCGCGACCCGCATCGCGACCGTCCTGCGCGGCAAGCACAAGCCGACCTACACGCCGAACCTCGACGTCGGCGATCACGTCATCGTGATCAACGCCGACAAGATCCAGGTCACCGGCGCGAAGGAGGTCGACAAGGCCTACCACGACCACTCCGGGTTCCCCGGCGGACTTCGGTCGGTGCCCTTCGCACGGATGATGGAGCGCCAGCCGACGGAGATCGTCGAGCGGGCCGTGAAGGGCATGCTGCCGAAGACCAAGCTGGGACGTTCGATGATCTCCAAACTGAAGGTCTACGCCGGCCCCGAACACCCCCACGCCGCGCAGCAGCCCAAGCCGCTGCCCGATCACGTCTGAGGATCACCGCCATGTCGGACACCACCATCTTCACCGGTCGCCGGAAGTCCTCGATCGCGCGCGTGCGGATCAGCCGCGGCTCCGGCCAGCACACGGTCAACGGGCGTCCGCTCGCGGAGTACCTGCCGACCGAGAAGCTCCAAGCCCACGCGCTGGCCCCGTTCGGCGTCCTCGAGCAGGACGGCCAGTGGGACATCCAGGCGCGCGCCCAGGGCGGCGGCACCAGCGGTCAGTCCGGGGCGTTGCGCCTGGCGATCGCCCGCGCCCTGGCCGAGGAGGACGAGAACAACCGCGGTCCGCTCAAGAGCGCCGGCATGCTCACCCGTGACGCCCGCAAGGTCGAGCGCAAGAAGTACGGCCTCAAGAAGGCCCGTCGTGCGCCGCAGTTCAGCAAGCGCTGAGCGTCCACGGCCCGTTCCACGATGCGACGCCGCCCTCCGGGGCGGCGTTCGTCGTTCGGGCGCGGTCCTCGTCGTCGGGTGGCGCTGGCTGTTCGGCGGCGTTCGTCGTTCGGTCAGGTGACCGCCGGCAGGCCGGTCCGTGGGCGTCCTAAGCTCGCCGCGCGGTACCGGGACCGGTCGTGACGACGGTCCACCGGGCCGCGGTCCGACGAACCGGCGAGGAGTTCCGCGTGGGCAGCATCTTCGGGACCGATGGGGTTCGAGGCAAGGCCAACGTCGACCTGACCCCGGAACTGGCGGTCTCGCTGGGCCGTGGCTTGGTGACGCTGCTGAGCGACGAGGGGGAGAAGCGCCCGTCGATCGTGATCGGCCGCGATCCGCGGTGGTCCGGCGAGATGCTCGAGGCCGCGCTGGTGGCCGGCATCACCGGGGCCGGTGGGGACGCCGTGTGCGTCGGGGTGCTGCCCACCCCGGCGGTCGCCTACCTCACGATGCATTCGTCGGCGGCGGCCGGGGCGATGATCTCCGCGTCGCACAACCCGGTCGGCGACAACGGGATCAAGTTCTTCGGCCCGGATGGCTTCAAGCTCACCGATGACGAGGAGCGCCGGCTCGAGGAGATCATCGAGACCGGGTCGGGTCGGCGACCGGAGGGCACCCGCATCGGCCGGCGTCTGACCGACCCGGCCGCGGTGGCCCGCTACATCGAGCACGTGGCCGGCATCGTCGACGTCGACCTCACCGGGCTGAAGGTGGTCGTCGATGGGGCCAACGGTGCGGCTGCCAACGTCGCCCCGCAGGTCTACCGCCAACTGGGCGCGGAGGTCGTCACGATCCACTGCACCCCCGACGGCGCGAACATCAACGACCAGTGCGGCTCGACCTACCCGGAGGCGATCAGCGATGCGGTGCTCGCCCACAACGCTGATGCCGGGATCAGCCACGACGGCGACGCGGACCGGCTCATCGCGGCCGCGCACGACGGGCAGGAGATCGACGGCGACGTCATCCTCGCCATCCTGGCGCGGCAGATGCACCACCGCGGCACCCTCAGCAACGACACCGTCGCCACGACCGTGATGACCAACCTCGGCTTCAAGCGGTCCATGGAGCAGCTGGGGGTGGACGTGGTCGAGACCAAGGTCGGGGACCGCTACGTGCTCGAGGCCATGCGCGAACGGGGGTTGAACCTCGGCGGGGAGCAGTCCGGCCACATCATCGACCTCGACCACGCGACGACCGGCGACGGGGTGGTCACCGCGGTGCGCCTGCTGTCGGTGGTCCGCTCGACCGGCGCGTCACTCAAGGAGTTGGGGACCGTGATGACCCACCTGCCGCAGGTGCTGGTCAACGTCCGCGACGTCGCCCGGGAGCGTCTGCCCGACGCCGACCATGTGTGGGCGGTCGTGCGCGAGGAGGAGGCGCGGCTCGGTGACACCGGGCGGGTGCTGCTGCGGCCCTCCGGCACCGAACGGTTGATCCGGGTGATGGCGGAAGCGGAGAGCGAGGACGCGGCGCAGTCCTCGGTCGACCGGATCGCCGATGCGGTGCGCGACCACCTGACGGTCTGACCGGCCGAACCGCCGTCGGCCTCGCACGGCCCGCCCGCCGGCGTGGCGCGGCGCGGCCGCTGACGCAACGGGCCGACCGCGGCTTGCCGGTACGGTGCATCGGGTGCGCCACGCGCAGCGCCGCGACCGTACCGTCACCGGTCGTGGTGTGGCTCAGGCAGACGATGTGGCCGGAGCCCTCCCCACCCAGGTGCCAACCGTT
>SKNP01000455.1 GCA_007120485.1 Nitriliruptoraceae bacterium | reverse complement strand
TGATCCTGCCGTTCCTCGCGACCGCGTACGGCACCTACCTGATGCGCGAGTTCATGCGGATGCTGCCGACCAACCTGGTCGAAGCCGCTCGGATGGACGGCGCGCACGAGTTCGCCATCTTCTGGAAGATCTACCTGCCCAACGCCAAGCCCGCGCTCGCGGTCATCGCGATGTTCAACTTCACCGCGGTCTGGAACGAGTTCCTCGTCCCGCTGGTGATGACCAGTAGTCGCAGCATGCGGGTGATCCAGACCGGCCTGGCGGACTTCGCCGATCAGGAGACCGTGCAGTGGACGCTGCTGATGGCTGCGGTCCTGATGGCCGTGGGCCCGCTGATCCTGATGTTCATCATCGGACAGAAGCACTTCGTCAAGGGTGTCGCGCTCAGCGGCGCGAAGGGCTGACCAACGACCTCGCTCGCGAGGAGGAGACCAACGATGAGCACCGCCGTTGAGACGAAGGATCTCGTCAAGACCTTCGGACACGACATCCACGCGGTGCGTGGGGTCGACCTGCGCATCGAGCCGGGGGAACTGATGGTGCTCGTCGGGCCGTCGGGATGCGGCAAGACCACCACCCTGCGGATGATCGCCGGCCTCGAACGGGTCACCTCGGGCGAGATCTACGTCGGCGATCAACTGGTCAACACCGTCCACCCCTCCAAGCGTGGCGTCGCCCTGGTGTTCCAGAACTTCGCGCTGTACCCCCACAAGACCGCTCGCGAGAACATGGCGTTCCCGCTGGAGTCGGAGAAGGTCGACAAGGCGGAGATCACCCGGCGGGTCGACGAGGTCGCGGAGATGCTCGAGCTGAACGAGCACCTCAACAAGACCCCGCTCGAGCTGTCCGGCGGCCAGCAACAGCGGGTCTCGCTGGGACGGGCCGTGGTCCGCAACCCCCAGGTCCTGCTGCTCGACGAGCCGCTGAGCAACCTCGATGCCCGGCTACGGGTGGTGATGCGCAGCGAACTCAAGCGCATCCAGCGGGCCGTCGGTTCCACCTCGATCTACGTCACCCACGACCAGGTCGAGGCGATGACCATGGGTGACCGCATCGTCGTCATGCACGAAGGGTTGGTCGCGCAGATCGGAACGCCCCAGGAGGTCTACCTCACCCCCGCCAACCTCCCGGTCGCCAGGACCATCGGCAGCCCCGCGATGAACCTCATCGAGGCGACGCCGAAGGTCGAGGATGGTCAGGTCCGGCTCGATGGCGCCGGTTGGTCGCTGGGTATCGCGGGCGACGGCGCCGGGTACCTCGGTGAACAGCTCGACCAGCTGACCGGCGACCAGGTCGTGGTCGGCGTCCGACCGGAGGACCTCGACTTCGACGATCCCGCCGGCGAGGTGTCGACGAACACGGCCCGGCTCGCCAACGTCCAGTGCGTCACCGCCGAACCGCTCGGTTCGGAGACCCTGTACAACGTCGACCTCGACGGGTTCCTCCTCCAGTTGCTGCGCCGCGACACCCATGTGATGCTCACCGAGGGGCACAACGCGGACCTCCACGTCGCCAACGGTGGCCGGGTGTACGTCTTCGACGCGACCTCCGGCGACCGGATCGCCGGGCTCCACCTGCTCACCGACGGTGCGGGACAGCCCTTCTGGCAGCCCTTCGCGACCGCCGATCGAGCCGCGATGCTCGAGGGTTCGTCCGGTACGGGGAGCCCGACCGGAGCCTGACGGGACCGCGATCCGATGGACGCCCCTCTGATGGCGACGGCCCACACCCGCTGGATGCGTTGACCGTCCCGACCGCGAAGGTCGACCGTGCCTACCCCCGTCCTGTTCGACGTCGACACCGGCATCGACGATGCCCTCGCGCTCCTGGTCGCGACGCGGTCACCGGAGCTCGACCTCGTCGGTGTCGGGACCATCGCCGGCAACGTCACGGCCTCTGGCGCGGCGTTCAACACGCTGCGGACCCTCGAAGCCGCGGGCGTGACCGAGGTGCCGGTGGCGGTCGGGGTCGAGAACTTCCTGTTGGAACCGCCGCACGACGCCTCGTGGATCCACGGCACGGATGGCATCGGCGACACCGACCAGCCGGCTCCCAGGGGCCGTCCGAGCGGGGAACACGCGGTCGACCAGCTGCTCCGCCTGTCCCACGAGCACGCCGGCCGGTTGGTCGTCATCGCCACCGCCCCGCTGACCAACCTCGCCCTGGCCATGCGCAAGGACGCCACGCTGTGCGACCGGCTCGCCCGTATCGTCATCATGGGAGGCTCCGCACAGGATGGTGGCAACAAGGCGGCCTGGGGCGAGGCCAACATCGCCAACGATCCCGAGGCCGCGCAGGTGGTGTTCGCCGCTGACGTGCCCCGCACGATGATCGGGCTGGACGTGACCATGAAGGTCCGGTTCGACCAGGACGACCTCGAGGCGCTCACGGCGGCGTCCGATCCGGTCGCGAACTTCGCCGCGGATCTGCTGCCCTTCTACCTCGGCGCCTACGAGCGGGTCACCGGACGGAGGGAGTGCGCCGTCCACGACGCCCTCACCGTCGCCGCCGTGATCGACCCCGACGCGTTCACGCTGCGGTCGCTCCCGACGCAGGTGGAGACCCGCGGAGACCTCACCCGAGGCATGACGGTCGTCGATCTGCGGGCCCGGTTCGCCAACTGGCCCGTCGGGGAGCAGCCACGGACCGACGTCGCGCTGGACGTGGACGTCGACCGGGCCCACGCGCTGCTGCTCGAACGGCTGGGCGTCAGAGCCTGACGCACGGGACCCGTCCGCGAGGCGGCACGAGCGCCCCTGCCGGGACGATGCCGCCGCGCGGCGGTGGGGATGCCGGTCGGTGCACCTCCTGGGATGATCACGCCGCTTGGATGAAGCTGCGCTTCACGTCTATGCTCAACGTGACGCAACGGCGCGTCATCCCTGTGCCCGTACGGGCCGGACGGTCGTGCCGTGCTGTGCCGTCGCCGTGCGGACCCGAGCCTGGAGGTCCCCCGGTGACTATCGACCTGCACGAACTCGCGCTCGAGACGATCGACGCCGCAGCCGACCATCTCCACCTCGACGGCTGGCACCGAGCGTTGCTGCACCGTCCGGAACGGCTCACCGCGGTCCAGGTGCCCTACACGGCGGACGATGGCAGCGTCCACGTCGTCCCCGGGTACCGGGTGGCGCACTCGACCGCGCGCGGCCCCGCCAAGGGCGGCACCCGGTTCCACCCGGACGTCACGCAGGAGGAGGTCACCGGCCTCGCGACGCTGATGAGCGTCAAGACCGCGCTGATGAACCTGCCGCTCGGGGGCGGCAAGGGTGGCATCACGATCGACCCGAAGCGACTGAGTGAGACCGAACTCGAGTCCCTCACCCGCAGCTACACGCGCTCGATCGCGGCCACCATCGGACCGGACCAGGACGTCCCGGCGCCGGACGTCAACACCGACGCACGACACATGGACTGGATCGCGGACGAGTACGCCCGGATCACCGGCAGCCCGTGCCCTGGGGTCGTCACCGGCAAGTCGCTGACCGCGGGCGGGTCGCTCGGCCGCGACACGGCGACGGCGGCCGGGTGCCGGACCGTCGTGCGCGCCAGCGCCCAACGACTGGGTCTGCCCGCGGACGCCCGCGTGGTGATCCAGGGCTTCGGCAACGCCGGCGCCCACCTGGCCACGATGCTCGCGGCCGACGGGATGCGCGTCGTCGCCGTCTCCGACAGCCGCGGCGGCATCCACGATCCCGACGGCCTGGACATCCCGGCCGTCATCGAGACCAAGGCGACCCAGGGGTCGGTCACGCACCACGCCGGTGAGGCCGTCACCACCGAGGAACTCCTCGCCCTGCCCTGCGACGTGCTCGTCCCCGCAGCGCTCGAGGGCGCGATCGAAGCCCCCGAGGCCGAACGGGTCCAGGCACGGCTGATCGCGGAGGCTGCGAACGGTCCCTGCACGTCCAAGGCCGACGCGATCCTCGCCGACCGTGGCATCACCGTCATCCCGGACGTGCTCGCCAGTGCGGGCGGCGTCACGGTGTCGTGCTTCGAGTGGCAGCAGAACGAGCGGGGCGAACGCTGGACCGCACGTCAGGTCGCCGAACGGCTCGACACGCGGATGGATCGGGCCCTCGAGGATCTCTGGCGCACCGCTGCCGAGCATGATCTGACGCTACGCACCGCGGCCTGCGTGCTGGGCGTCGGTCGGATCGTCGATGCGCTCGACCGGCGCGAGCTGGCGGCTACCGACGAACTGGCCTCCTGAGCAACCGCTCCGTCGAGGTGACCGCCGGGGGTGGATGCCGCGGGCGCTCGCTGCCGCCGGAGGTAGGGTCCCTGGCAACCGATCGGCGACGGAGAGCGAGGCCCCGACGGTGCGAGGTCCGACCAGCGGCACCGACCTGTTCGACACGCTGATCGACGAGGTGCGCATCGGCGACAACCTCGTCGTCACCGCGGACGCCGACGAACCGCTGGCGCTGATCGTCGACCGGTTCATCGCCGCCGCCCCGCCCGCGACCCCGCTGGTGATCGCGACCTTCGACCCACCCGCGACGGTCGCCAGCGATGCGAGCGTGACGATCGTGGACTGGTCACCG
>SKNP01000342.1 GCA_007120485.1 Nitriliruptoraceae bacterium | reverse complement strand
GCCACAGACGACCTGGGGTTGCGGGAGGTAGCCCCGGTAGCGGTAGCTGTCGATCGTCGCCTTGGAGACCGCCGCGTCGACGGCGATGTCGTTGACCGTCATCATGGCGTGCAGGTTGAGCTCCGGGGCCTGGATGCCCAGGATGAGGTCGCCCGCGTGTGGGGGTTTGGACCCGCGACGGAGGAGCAGGAGCCGGTCGAGCGGTACCGGTTCGCCGTTGAGCCATCGCTCCTCGTCGACGGTCAGTGGCCGGACCCGGGACGCGAGCTCGTGCGTCGATACTTCGGGATCGGTGACGAACAGCTCCGAGAGCGTCAGGTCCCTCGCGCCCGGGACCGGCGCACCCCAGGGGTACCGCCAGACCCCCTGGGCATCCCGGACGTAGGTGTCGTTGCAGGCGGCGCACGGTCTCATGTTCCGTCTCCGATCCGGGTGGATCGAGGGAGCCTGACCGGCGCGGAGCGCGAGCCTCGGCCTCCTCGGCCGACCGCTCGCTTCTGAACGCGTCGTGGTGTCGTCGTCGAGGTATACCCGAGTCGGGGCGAGTCGGTCCACCGCCGTCCGGCCAGACGCACGAGGTACACCATCGTCGGTCCAACGGCCGGGGTCCGGCGCGGGGTCGCGGCGGCATCCTGACGGCGATCGAACCCTGCACCGAAGCGAGGGGAGTGCCAGATGGCGACCAAGGATCACGGGAACTCCATCAAGGACGACGAGCAGTACGAACGCCTCCGGGAGGAAGGCGCCTCCAAGGAGCAGGCGGCCCGGATCGCGAACACGCCGCGCACGACTGCCGGCAAGCGCGGCGGGACGTCGCCCACCTACGAGGAGTGGACCGTCGAGCAGTTGCGTGAGCGAGCCCGCGAGCTGGACGTCGAGGGCCGGTCGCGTATGAACAAGGCCGAGCTGATCGACGCGTTGCGGACCTGACGAGCTCACACCTGTGCGCGCTGCGCTACCGCCCGTTGTCCGCTGGTGCGGACAGGCTTGATGTTGGGGCGTTCCCCGAACCACGTTGCGGCACCGGCCGGCTGCGCTGGCCGCCGTGCGGCGACCCTGCAACGCCCCACGGCTCCCTCCGCGATCCGGTCGGTCGTCACCGAACCGACGACCGGCCGGGAGGGCCGGAGAAGGACGGGGGGAGATCATGCAGGACGCGCTCGACACGGCTGCTGGGTTCGTCTGGGGACCGTGGCTGCTCATCCCGGTGCTGCTGCTCACGGGCCTCTACCTCACGATCGTGCTCAAGGCCCTGCAGTTCCACAAGCTCGGCTACGCGCTGTGGCTGGCCTTGATCAAACGCAAGGAGGCGGGAGCCGAAGGCGACATCTCCCACTACCAGGCGCTGACCGTCGCGCTCGCCGCGACGATCGGTGTGGGCAACATCGCCGGGGTCGCGACCGCGATCTTCGCGGGTGGGCCGGGCGCACTGTTCTGGATGTGGATCACCGGCCTGGTCGGGATGGCGACCAAGTACTCCGAAGCGTTCCTGGGGGTGAAGTTCCGGCGGGTGGACGCCAAGGGTGAACAGTCGGGGGGACCCCAGTTCTACCTCTCGGAGGGCATCCGCGGTCCGCTCGGTCAGGTGCTGGCGATCTTCTTCGCCATCGCGGCCGCGATCGCGGCCTTCGGTATCGGCAACATGGTCCAGTCGAACACGGTCTCCGCGTCGATCGAGGAGGAGTTCGGCGTCGCGACGTGGGTCACCGGTCTGGTCCTGACCGTCGGTGCCGGCATCGTGATCCTCGGTGGGATCCGGTGGATCGGACGGTTCGCCGCGCTGTTCGTCCCGTTCATGGCGATCGCGTACATCATCGGCGCGACGTGGGTCATCGTGGTCAACATCGACGCGCTGCCGAGCGCCATCGCGATGGTGTTCACCGATGCGTTCACCGGGACGGCGGCGGGCGGCGGCTTCGCCGGCGCGACGGTGATGATGGTGATCCGCTTCGGGGTCGCCCGCGGGATCTTCTCCAACGAGTCCGGGCTGGGGACCGGAGGGATCGCCGCCGCGGCGGCCAGGACCTCCAACCCCGTGCGGCAGGCGTTGGTGTCGATGACGCAGACGTTCCTCGACACCTTGGTGGTCGTCTCGTTCACCGGGTTGTCGATCATCGTCACCGGTGCGTGGATGTCCGGTGAGGACGGCGCGGTCCTCACGCGCCTGGCTTTCGAGGAGGGGCTGCCCGGCGAGTGGGGCGGCATCATCGTCACCCTGGCCGTGGCGTTCTTCGCCTTCTCGACCCTGCTCGGGTGGGCCTACTACGGCGAACGCAACATGGACCGGCTGTTCGGTCGTGTCGCGGTGACCCCCTACCGCGTGGTGTTCGTGCTCGTGATCTTCGTCGGCGCGGTCCAGGAACTCGAGGTGGTGTGGACCTTCTCCGACATCATGAACGGGCTGATGGCGCTGCCCAACCTGATCGGGCTGCTGATCATGTCCGGCATGATCGTCCGCGAGACGCGGGCGTTCTTCGCCGAACCCAACTGGCGCGAGATCGTCGCCAAGGATCAGACCTTGTGAGGTGACACACGAGGGCCGGCGCCGGGGGAACGCCACGGCGCCGGCCACCACCCGGCCCAGCCGATGAGGGGAGCTGGCTGCAGGTCGACGTTGAGCTGCAACGTGACGGCGACGCGCCGTACGGCTGGGTCGTGGTCGACGACGCCGACCGTGACGGCCAGAGCCGCGACTGTGTCCCGGCCGAGATCGAGCAGCGGCTGATCGACTTCGTCCTCGCCGGAGGCGGAGATCGACACCACCAGCTGATCAGGCTGGCCGCCACCTGGCCGTGTCCGCTTCGCAGGTTGCGGACAGCTAGTCCACCTCGCTGCGGCGCAGGTCCTCGTAGCCCCAGGTGGCATCCGCGGCGAGCAGTTCAGGGTCCCCGGTCCACAACGTTGCATCGTGGGCAAGCGCGGTCGCGGCGGCGAACGCATCGGCGTAGGCCATCGGGTGCGTGGCTTTGATCCGGGCAGCGTCCAGGACCCGTTGCTCGGTCGGCAGGTCCAGCCGCAGCAGTGGTCGAAGGTCCTGCACGACGCGGACGGCCTCCGTCGGCCCTTGGTCTCGGCTGACGATGTAGGAGACCTCCCCGAGGTTGATCCAGCTCATCACCGGTGGTTCGCGATCGAGCAGGTCTTGCACCCGGGTGGCGACGGGCTCGGCGCCTTCGAGCAGTCGCAGGACCGCCCAGGAGTCGAGGACCACGGTCACCGGGCGTCCTCGCGACCGCGGTCAGCGGCACGTTCGTGCTCGAGTCGGTCGGTGAGCTGGCGACCGGCGAACCGCCCCTTCAGGGGCGGGGTGTCCGCGCGTCGGCGGACGATCACCTGATCGCCGTCGCGCCAGAAGGTGACCTCCTCGCCCGGTTCGAGCCCGAGCTGGTCGCGGAGGTCCTTGGGGATGACAACCTGCCCCTTCGGGCCAACCTTATGAGTCATACCTTAGAGTATAACTCCTCTGTGGCGTCGGTGTCCGCAGACCGGCGCGCGGGCTCGGGCAGGAGCTGCACCAGCTGCAGCAGCCGATCCGTGGAGCGTCAGCGGCGCGGGCGGCCCGCAACGCTCCACAGATCCGCTCGAGGCAACCTGGTCGAGCCGCCGGACGAGACCGATCGGATCAGCGGTCGAACGCCTCGCGGGCGGTGTTCTCGCGGTCGATGGCTTCGGAGCAGGCCAGCTCCACCGGGGCGTCGTGCCGGCGGATCAGGACCTCACCGGACGGTCCGGCGTCGACGTCGGATCGCGCGATCGGGCCGTCGATCAGTTCCCGGAGCAGGTCCGCGTGCCCGGCGTGGCGGAACGTCTCGGTCGCGACGTGTACGAGGACGCGGTCCAACGTCACCGGGTTCTGGGCCGTCGGCCACCAGGGCACCTGGCCGGTCGCCGCCAGCCCGAGCAGGTTGGTTCCGGTCGCGGTCACGGGGCGTCTGGCGTCGTCGGGACCCAACCCGTCGAGCTTCAAGAGGACGGTGTCCCGTGCGCGCTGGAGCTCGGCGTGCAGATGTGCCTTGAACTCAGGGGCCATCATGACCCTCCCCGCTACTGGTTCCGTCGTGCCGGCAACCGAGCGAAGCCCGGGTCACCGCGTCGCCGATGGAGTGGCCCGCCGCCGGCGGCCTCATCGGCGATCCCCGCGGCGCGGACGGATCGCTCGACCCGCCGTGGCCGCATACCTACCCTTGCCGCACGAGGGGGACAGCATGCGAACGATCACGCTGTTGGCGGTCGTCGCCGTTGCGGCGGTCGTGGTCGGCGGTGCGCTGTCCGGGTCGGCCCCGTCGCTGGTCGGCGCGGGCGCCTCGACGCTGGCCAGCGATGAGGGCGGTGGCGAGTTCCGTGGCGAACTCCGCCCCGATCCGGAGACCGGCTGCATCGAGCTGCCGGACGAGCCGGACTCGCGATCGCATGTGTGGCCGCACCCTGACGATCCGGACGACGACGCATCGGATGGGCCTGGCGACGGCATCGAACTCCACCAGCGGCCGTGGCCGCAGTGCGATCCTGGTGAGCGGACGGTTCCCGCCGGCCCCTGACTCGGAGCTGCGGTGGCGGGG
>SKNP01000150.1 GCA_007120485.1 Nitriliruptoraceae bacterium | reverse complement strand
TGGAGAAGTGCATCGGGTGCGAGTTGTGCGCCTGGGCCTGCCCGGCCGACGCGATCTACGTCCAAGGTGACGAGAACACCGCGCAGGCCCGCTACTCGCCGGGGGAGCGGTACGCCAACGACTACCAGATCAACTACAACCGCTGGATCCTCTGCGGTCTGTGCATCGAAGCGTGCCCGACGCGGGCGCTGACGATGACCCACGACTACGAGTTCTCGGCCAGCAGCCGGCAGGACCTGATCTGGACCAAGGAGGACCTGATCGCGCCGGTGCCGCCGGAAGCCGACGACACGCCGCACCGCGACGTCGAGGTGAAGAAGCGTGGGTTGAACTACTACGGTGGGCTCGCCGTGACACCACCGACGCTCAAGGGCGGCTCGTACGAGCAGGCCCAAGCAGCGCCGTCCGCCCTGGCGGGTGAGGTCGTTCCCACCGGTCGTCTGCCGAAGCCAGGCGAGGAGCCGGAGGACCCAGCCACGGTCGGCGACCCCGCCCGCCCGGATCCTGGAGGCACCTCGAGATGATGCTGGGCCAGGTGGCACAGGCGGCGGCTGGCGTCACCGCGGAGACGACCCTGTTCTGGGTGTTCGCCGTCCTCGCGTTGGGGTCGGCGATCGCGGTGATCTCGCTGCGCAACATCGTGCACGGTGCGTTGATGCTCGTGCTGAACTTCCTCGCGGTCGCCGGGCTGTTCCTCAACCTCAGCTCGCCGTTCCTGTCGATCATCCAGGTGCTCGTGTACGGCGGCGCCATCATGGTGCTGTTCCTGTTCGTGATCATGCTGCTGGGGGTCGACAACGACGACCTGCTGAGCTCGAGCGTCCGTGGTCGGGTGATGGCCGTCGTCGGTGGCGCCCTCTTGGCCGGTGCGTTGCTGTTCGCGTTCGTCGGTCCGTACACCTCGGCGGCGTCGGTCTGCGCGGATGACGCGCCACCACCCGCGGCCGGTCAGATGTCCTGCGCCGGGCTCGAGTACGACGAGGACGATGGTGCCGGTGCCGCCTTCCTGGGTCGCTCGATGTTCACGACCTACACCTACGCGTTCGAACTGTCCGCCCTGCTGCTGACGGTCGCCACGATCGGTGCGGTGATCCTCGCCCGACGCCGCGACCTCGAGCCGGAGGACGAGGATCTGGCCGACCGTGACGAGCGTGGACCCGACGATGCGCCCGACGATGCCGCGAGGATCCTCGCCGGTGACGGGATCGACGACCCTCAGGAGCACGCCGGGGTCGGTGGCTCGCCGGCAGCGTCGGGATCGCAGACGCCGGCGGATGATCGTCCGTCGCCCGAACGGGAGGGCTGAGCCGTGGCGCTCGGGTACTACTTCGCGCTGTCCGCCCTGCTGTTCTGTATCGGGCTGACCGGTGTCCTGGTACGACGCAACGCGATCGTGCTGTTCATGTGCGTCGAGCTGATGCTCAACGCGGTCAACCTGACCCTGGTCGCCGCCGCCAACCTCTGGGGTGGGCCGGACGGCCAGGTGTTCGTGTTCTTCGTGATCGTCGTGGCTGCCGCGGAGGTGGTGGTCGGTCTCGCGCTGATCGTCAACCTCTACTTCCGACGCGGAACCCTCGACGTCGACATCCCCCAGCTACTCAAGCACTGACGCGGCACGAGGGCGTCCGGCGCTGCCGCGACGTCCCCGATGCTCGCAGGAGGAAGGAACGAGGTGAGCCTGCTCGCAGTGGAGGCCAGCGGGATCACGAACGAGGTCGTGGAAGCGACCTCGGGCGTGATCGGGCTCGCCTGGCTCATCCCCGTCATCCCGCTGCTCGGCTTCGTGGCCGTGCTGCTGGCGACCCGCACCCTGGGCGATCGTGCGGCGCTGATCAGCATCGGTGCCGCCGCGCTGACGTTCCTGCTGAGCGTCGCGGTCGCGGTCCAGGTCCTGGCTCAGCCGGCGACCTACGTCCGGCCCCTGTGGACCTGGATGGACATCGGCGGGTTCTCGGTCGCGTTCGACCTGCTGATCGACCAGCTCACGGTCGTGATGCTGCTGGTCGTCACCGGCGTCGGCACGCTGATCCACATCTACTCGGTCGGGTACATGCACGGCGATGCCCGCTACCCGCGGTTCTTCGCCTACCTCAACCTGTTCCTCGCCTCCATGCTGATCCTGGTGCTCGGCGAGAACCTCCTGGTGCTGTTCCTCGGCTGGGAGCTGGTCGGGCTCTCCAGCTACCTGCTGATCGGCTTCTGGTTCGAGCGGTCCGCCTACGCCAGCGCCGCCAAGAAGGCGTTCATCACCAACCGCGTCGGTGACGTCTCCTTCATGGTCGGCATGTTCCTGGCGTTCGCGACCTTCGGCACGCTGGAGATCCTCGGGATCGTTCAGGACGCGGGTGGCATCGCCTCCGGCACCGCGTTCGCGCTCGTGCTGCTGTTCCTCGGTGGTGCCGTCGCGAAGTCCGCCCAGATCCCGCTGTACGTCTGGCTGCCGGACGCCATGGCCGGCCCGACCCCGGTCTCGGCCCTGATCCACGCCGCGACCATGGTGACCGCGGGCGTGTACCTGCTGGTGCGGCTCTCACCGCTGCTGATCGTGTCGATCGAGGCGATGGAGGTGATCGCCTGGATCGGTGCGTTGACCGCGCTGATGGCGGCGCTGATCGCGGTCCGTCAGGACGACATCAAGAAGATCCTGGCGTACTCGACCGTCTCCCAGCTCGGCTTCATGGTGCTCGCCGTCGGGGTCGGTGCGTTCCGCGAGAGCATCTTCCACCTCGTCACCCACGCGTTCTTCAAGGGTCTGCTGTTCCTGGTGGCGGGGTCGGTGATGCACGCGATGGCCAACCGCACCGACATCTGGCGGATGGGTGGCCTGCGCAAGGCGATGCCGGTCACCTTCTGGACCGCGCTGATCGGCACGGCCGCGATCGCCGGCGTGCCGCCGTTGGCTGGCTTCTTCTCCAAGGACCAGATCCTCACGGAGGCGTACTTCCACGGCTACGGCGCCATCTGGATCATCGGGCTGGTCGCGGCCATCCTCACCGCCTTCTACATGAGCCGTTGGTTCATCCTCATCTTCCTCGGCGAACCCCGCTACGGCGACGACGTCCACCCGCACGAGTCCCCGCGGTCGATGACGGTGCCGTTGATCGCGCTGGCCGCGCTGTCCGCGGTCGGTGGTGCAGCCCTCAACGCCGTGCACACCGGCCCGCTCTACACCTTCCTCGAGCCGACCGTCGGTCCGATCGATGGCCTCGGCTACGAGCCGTATGGGCCGCTCGAGGAGGCCGTGCTGATCCCGCTGGCGATCGTCGCCGCCGCGGTGGGGATCCTGGCGGCCTACCTGGCCTACGCCAAGCGGGACGTGTCGATGGGCAGCCTGGCCGAGCCGGTCAAGGGACCGGTCGCCGAGCTCATGGAGCGCAAGTTCTTCGTCGATGAGGCCTACGAGGCGGTGTTCACCCGGTTCGGTGGGCAGGTCGGCCGGTTCCTCGTGTGGGTCGATACCCGCGTGATCGACGGCGCCGTCCACGGTGTCGGGGCGGTCACGATGGTCGTCGGTCGTGCCGGACGGCGTGCGCAGTCCGGCCTCGTTCGCGGCTACGTCGGGGTGACGCTCCTCGGAGCGATCGCCCTCGTCGTGGTCCTACTGGTCCAGGTGAGGTAGCCGATGGGTTGGATCTCGATCGCGATCGCGCTCCCGCTCGTCGGGGCGCTGGTCCTGGCGTTCGCGCCGGAGCTCTCCGAGCGCGGCGTCCGGGCCGTCGGGTTGGTCGCGACCGTCGCGGCGTTCCTCGCCTCGATCGCGTTGCTGGTGCAGTTCGACCTCACCGACCCGAGCCTGCAACTGCTGGAACGGTTCACCTGGATCCCCGCGATCGGCGCGGACGTCGCGCTGGCGGTCGACGGGGTCAGCCTGCTGCTGATCCTGCTCACCACGCTGCTGACTCCGCTGATCCTGATCGCCTCGTGGTCGACGATCAGCGACCGGCTGCGCGGCTACGTCGGTGCGTTCCTGGTGCTCGAAGCCGCCGTGATCGGGGTCTTCGCGGCCACCGACCTGCTGCTGTTCTACATCTTCTTCGAGTTCACGCTCGTGCCGATGTACCTCATCATCGGCATCTGGGGTGGGCTGCAGCGGCGCTACGCGGCCGTGAAGTTCTTCCTCTACACGCTGCTCGGCGGCCTGCTGATGCTGGTCGCGATCCTCTACCTCTACAGCCAGGCCGGGACGTTCGACTACGAGGCGATCCGCACGCTGGAGCTCGGCATCCTGGAACAGCGCTGGCTGTTCGCCGCGTTCCTGGTCGCGTTCGCCGTCAAGGTCCCGCTGTTCCCGGTCCACACCTGGTTGCCGGACGCGCACACCGAAGCGCCGACCGGCGGGTCGGTCTTCCTGGCCGGGGTCCTGCTGAAGATGGGGACCTTCGGGCTGCTGCGCTACGCGTTGCCGCTCTTCCCCGACGCGACCATCGAGTTCGCCCCGTGGCTGCTCGGTGTGTCGGTGGTGGGCATCCTCTACGGCGCCGTCGTCGCCCTGATGCAGTCCGACATCAAGAAGCTCATCGCCTACTCGTCGGTCAGCCACATGGGCTTCGTCGTGCTGG
>SKNP01000076.1 GCA_007120485.1 Nitriliruptoraceae bacterium | reverse complement strand
TGGTGCTCGAGCAGGTCGACGCCACCGAACGGGTCCCGCGTGCCGTGCAGGAACAGGCACGGCACGCCGATGTCCGGCCAGTGCTCGACCCGCAGCTTCTCGGGCCGGCCGGGCGGATGCAGCGGGTAGCCGTAGAACAACAGCCCAGCCGCGTCCGTGCCGCCAGCGACCGCCAACGAGGCGACGCGGCCGCCGTAGGACTTCCCGCCGAGGATCCAGCTCCCCGGCCGACCGAGCTGCTCCTTCGCGGCCTCCAGCAGCTGCTGCAGCGGCGCGACCGAACGCTCAGCGCGCGGAGCCGCGCGCCTTCCGAGCTCGTGGTGGGGCAGGTTGACGCGGACGACCGGATGTCCCAGCCCGGCGAGGGTGTCTGCCAGGGCGATGAGGCCCGGGGCGTCCAGGTCCCCGCCCGCCCCCGGGGCCAGCAACACCGGCACCGCGCGGGAGCGGGGCACGTCGTGGATCGCCGCGGTGACGCTGTCGACGGCCGGGTCCTCCAACGGGAGGTGCACGGTCCGGACGCTCACGACGCCGCCACACGGGTGGGGGCGAGCACGGCGAACCTCCTGGCGGATGCGGCGGAGAGCAGCGGGCGAACAGCAGCGGCGAACCCTACCTGCACGGAGCTCGCAGCCGCCCACACGCCGCGGCCGGGCGCCCCGGCCGAGCGGCGGTGGTCCGCGGCGGACCACGGACCACCGTCTCGAACGGTCGGTCAGCGGTGCTCGGGGACGGTGACGACCACCGGGCAGGGGGCGTGCGCCACCACCTGGTGGGTCACCGACCCGAGCAACAGCCCCCGGAAGCCACCCAGGCCCCGCGCGCCGACGACGAGCAGGTCGGCTCCCTCGGCGACCTCGCAGAGGACGCTGGCAGCGCCCCCGGAGCGGACGGTGCGCACGATCGGGACGTCACGGGGCCCCCCGACCCTGGCCAGCGCCTCGTCGATGATCTCCTCGGCTCCCTTGCGGAGCTCGTCATCGGACGGCAACGTCACCACGGCGGGCAACGCCACCATCTCCGGTGGCGGGAAACTGTGGACCAGGTCCAGTTCGGCCCCACGCAGCTCGGCTTCATCGAGCGCCCAGCGCAGCGCTCGCTCGGAGCCTTCGGACGAGTCGAGGCCAACGACGATGCGGTTCATGGCACGACCTTTCGGTTCAGGGCCCCGGTGCGGTTGTTCGCCTGATGGAGCCAGCGCCCCCACCGTCGCACCGGACCACGGTCGAAGCGAGTGCGGGTCGGCCCCACCTGACAGGGCCTTGGTCCCGCCGGGACGTACCATCCGTGCGCCAGGCTCCCCTCATCCGCCCGGAGGTCTCGCGTGGCGCACGCCCGGCCTTCGCGACGCCTCGCCCGGGATGAGCGGGTCGTGGACCGGTTCCGACCCCACTGGACGGCACTGCTCCCAGCCATCGCCTGGGCGATGCTGCTGGCCACGGTCGTCGGTGCGGTCCTGGCGGCGACGGCGCTGACCTGGCCACCGACCGTGATCGCGGCCGCCGCGATCTGGGCGCTGGTGTCCGGCCGCAGCATCGTGCGTTGGGCGCGCCGCCGGGTCACGCTGACCACCCATCGGCTGCGCCTTCGGGCCGGCGGTCACCACGGCGACCTGCCGCTGGAGGCCATCACCGACACCTGGTACGAGCAGCGGCTCCGCGACCGGCTCACCGGGGTCGGCGACGTCCTGATCGTCCTCGGCGAGGGAACCGCGCCGGTTCGGGTCGCCGATGTCCCGGACCCGTCCGGGTTCCTGGGCGAGCTCACGGACACCCAGCAGGCGCGCCGCACCGCGCTGCTGGGTGGCGCGGACCACCTCGACGTCGAGGTGGTGGACGAGGCACCCGCCGACGAGGCACCCGCCGACGAGGCACCCGCCGACGAGCCACCCCGGCCGTGAGCGTCCCACGTCCCACGTGCCCGGCCCGGCTGGCTGCTCGTCCGGCGCCGGATGCAGGGTGGTCGACCCTGGCGCTGGACCGTTCGGTCCGTCGGACCGGGACCTCCGGCCCTCCCTTCCCGAGCCGCGGCGACGCACGCTGCCCGTGCCGCACAACGAGGAGGACACGATGCTCGGCATCAGCTTGCAGGACCCGATCGGCAGCCTCATCGGCTCGCCGGTCGCGACGATCCGACCGACCGACACGCTGCGGGCCGCCGCGACGGCGCTGGCCGCCGACCGTGTCGGACTGCTCGTGGTCGTCGACGCCCGGGGCGTCCACGGCGTGTTGTCCGAGCGTGACCTGACCGTGGCCATCACCGAGGACGCCGACCTCGACGACATCCGCGTCCGGGACTACGCCTCGACGGAGCTGGTGCAGGTCGAGGAGGACGCCACGATCCTCGAGGCCGCCGCGGTGATGTCCGAGGCGCAGGTCCGCCACATCGCGGTGGCGCGCGAGGGGGTCGTCACCGGCGTCGTGTCGGTGCGTGACGTGGTCGACGTCCTGCTCGAGGACCACCGCGAGAACGCGAGCTGACGGCCGACACCCCGTTCACCCCGGCTGGCGCAACGCCTCGCGCCACTTGACCTGACCGGTCCGCAGCAGCGAGCGTTCGTAGATCCGGGCGGCGAACCGCACCGCCAGCACGGTCGCCACCACGGAGATGGCGATCGCGGCGGCCTGTTCCGCCGGGGTGACCGCACCGAACGCGACCCGTGCCGGCATGGTCAGCGGCGCCACCCCCGGGATCAACGACACGATGCGGCTGGCCAACGACTCCGGGTTGGGGACGACCACCACGAACGACAGGCCGTAGGCGGCGAACAGCAGGAACCCGATCGGTCCCGCCGTGCTCTGCGCGTCCTCGACGCGGCTGACGAGCGAACCGGCGGCGGCGTAGACCACCGCGTAGAACGCGAAGCCGAGCACGAACCACACGGCGACCGCGCCGATCGTCGGTCCGGCCGTGGGCGGCAGCTCGATCGCCCCGCTGACGTTGATCGCCACGAGCGCGATCAGCAGGAGCCCACCGACCTGGAGGATCGCGAGCGACCCGATCCCGAGCAGCTTGCCGGTCAGCAGCTGCGTCGGTCGCACCGCGCCGAGGACGACCTCCACGACCCGGCTGGACTTCTCCTCGACGACGCCCGTGAGGACCTGCGACGCGAAGAACGTCACGCCCATCAGCATCAGGACGGTGCCGGCCAGCGCCACCATGAACTGGGCGAAGTCGTCCGTCGGGTCCAGCGAGCGGACCGTCACACCGTCGCCAGCCTCCAGCGCGGTCGCCGCCTCCTGCGGATCCAGGCCGAGCGCCTCGAGGTCGGCGAGCACGGCGTCGCGACCGACCACCTCGGCGATCAGCGCCCGCAGCTGCGGTGACGGCTGGTCATCGACGAGCAGCTCCGCACGCCCGCTCAACGCCGCATCGAGGTCGTCGTCCTCGATGGCCTCCTCCGCCGCGGCCACGTCGGCCACGTCCTGCAGCTCCAGGTCGAGATCGAACTCGTCCGCGTTGGCTGTGAGCGCGTCACGGTCGACCTCGACCCCGTCGACGATCCCGAGCGTGGTGGTGTCGTCACCGAAGAAGGTGGGGAGGAACACCACCAGCAGGATCAGCAGCGTGGTGATCCCGAAGCTGGTCATCAGGGCCCGGTTGCGCAGTCCCTCGCGGATCTCGCGACGAGCGATCAGTCGGACGGTGTGGGTCGCGGTCATCGTCTCACCGCCTCGAGGAAGATCTGGCTCAGGGGCTGGGGCTCGAACGCGAACCGCGCCAACCCGCCCGCCCGACGGGCGGCGAGCAGGACGGCATCGAGGTCGACGTCCGGGGGCGCGAGCAGCTCGGTGCGGCCGGGCACCGCCGCGAGCACCTGCACATCGGGTGGGAGGTCGCGAGCCGACGGGTCCCAGCAGACCGAGGGGTCGGTGAACCCGACGGTCAGTTGACGTCGCGGATCGACATCGCGGACCTCGTCGAGCGTTCCCGACAGCACGACCCGGCCGTCCCGCACCACGATGACGTCGTCGCAGACGTCCTCGACCAGGTCGAGCTGATGGCTGGAGAACACCACGGCCGTACCCCGCTGAGCGGCGGTCCGGACGATCGCCTTCATGCGCTCCACGCCGACCGGGTCCAGGCCGGAGAACGGTTCATCGAGCACCAGCAGGTCCGGGTCGTGCGCCAACGCGATGGCGAGCTGGACGCGTTGCTGGTTGCCGTGGCTGAGGGTGTCCACCCGATCATCGACGCGGTCGGCGAGGCCGAACTCGGTCAGCCACCGCTCGGCCGCCTCCTGCGCCTCGGCCCGGCTGCACCCGTGGAGTTCAGCGAAGTAGGCGACCTGTTCGCCCACCCGCATCTTGGGGTAGACCCCGCGTTGCTCCGGCATGTACCCGAAGCGGCGACGGACGTCGTCATCGATCGGCGCGCCATCCCACAGGGTCGTGCCAGCATCGAGGTCGACCAGACCGAAGACCGAGCGCATCGTGGTGGTCTTGCCCGCGCCGTTCGGTCCGAGGAAGCCGAGCAGACGTCCGGTCGCGGCCGTCAGGTCGACGCCATCGAGCGCGGTCGTCGAGCCGTAACGTTTGTGGAGATCGCGGAGTTCGAGCACGAGAGCCTCGC
>SKNP01000065.1 GCA_007120485.1 Nitriliruptoraceae bacterium | reverse complement strand
TGCCGGGCGGCGGCGACCTCCACGTTGTCCTGGGGCACCGCCGTGGAGATGACCACCACGTCCGCGTCACCGAGGTTGCCGGGATCGTGCCCGACCTCGACACGGGCACCGAGCACCCGGAGCTCCTCCAGGGACCGGCCGTCGCGCAGGTCGGACCCGGACACGACGTGGCCGCGCTGCAGCAGGATGCGGGCGATGCCGGACATCCCTGCGCCCCCCACCCCGACGAGGTGGACGCGGGTCTGCGGGGTCAGGGTGGGTTTCACGGGCGGGCCTCGGCGAGTTCGAGCACCAAGCGGGCGACGTTGGACGCGGCGTCGGGGCGACCGAACGCCCGCGACGCGCGGGCCGTCGCGGCATGGACGTCCGCGTCAGCCAGCAACGGCGCGACCCGGTCGACCAGCGACGCGCCGTCGAGTTCCTCGTCGGTGAGGACGGCGGCGCCGCCAGCACGTTCGAGTGCGCGGGCGTTCTCGGTCTGGTGGTCGGCGGTGGCGTGGGGGTAGGGGATCAGCACGGCAGGCAAGCCCAGCACGGTCAGTTCCGCGATGGAGGTCGCGCCAGCACGACACACGACCACGTCGGCCGCGGCGTAAGCATCCGCCATCGAATCGATGAAGTCGACCAGCCGCACCGGTGGGCCGTCCGGGTGGGCCGCACGGGCGTCCTCCCACACCTTGGCGGCGGTGCTGTACCCGTTGCGTCCCGCTGCGTGGAGGACCTGCAGCGGGGTATCGCCCCAGCGTCCGTGTGCCTCCACGATCGCGGTGTTGAGGCTGCGCGCGCCCTGGCTCCCACCGAAGACCAGCAGCGTCGGCAGGTCCGGATCGAGACCGAACGCCTCGCGCGCCGCGGCACGCGCCGCTGCGCGGTCCAACTCGAGCACGTCCGAGCGCACGGGGTTGCCGGTGACCACGCAGCGCTCCTGGTGCTTGAACCGTGTCGCCGATCCCGGGAAGGTGATCGCGGTCCGGTCGGCCCACCGGCTGGCGACCCGGTTGGTCAACCCGGGCACGCTGTTCTGCTCGTGGATGACCAGCGGCAGCCCCCGCTTGACCGCTGCCCGGTCCAGCGGGAACGACACGTAACCGCCGAAGGTCACGACCGCGACCGCCTGCTCCTCCTCAGCGATCCTCGACGCCTGGCTGACCCCGGTCCGCAGGGCCTTGGGGACCCGCAGTAGCGCCGGTGACGGTCGGCGTGGGATCGACACGGCGTCGATGACGTGGAGCCGGTAGCCGGCCTCCGGGACGAGGCGAGCCTCGAGCCGATCCCGGACGCCGACGAACACCGGTTCCACGTCCGGGTCGAGCCGCTGGAGTTCACGCGCCACGGCGATCGCCGGGAAGACGTGGCCCGCGGTCCCACCGCCGGCGACGAGCACGGTCCGGGTCACGAGGTGCCTCCACGCATCGGGCTGGTCCGCTCGCGGGCCGCCTGGGTGGTGACGGTGCTGCTGCGCGAGATGGACACCAGGATGCCCAGCGCGACCAAACTCGACACCAACGAGGTCCCCCCGACCGAGACCAGAGGCAGGGTCACACCCGTGATCGGCAGCAACCCGGTCACCGTCCCGATGTTGACCAGGGCCTGCCCGACGATCCAGACCGTGATCGCCAGCGCGACCGTGCGGCCGAACCCGTCGGTCGCCGCGTAGGCGGTCTTCAAGCCGAGGTACAGCAGGGCGGTGAAGAGCAGCAGCGTGCCGACGGCACCGACGAACCCGAGCTCCTCGCCGATCACGGCGAAGATGAAGTCGGTCTCCGGGTTGGGGATGAAATGCCACTTGCCGCGGGAGGATCCGAGCCCGAGCCCGAACCAACCGCCCGAGCCGAGGGCGTAGAGCGACTGCAGCAGCTGGAAGCCCTCGTCGAGCGGGTACTGCTCCGGCCACAGCCACCCGCGGACGCGAGCCAGCCGGTAGGGCGCGACCGCCGCGAGGGCGCCGATGGACAGGATCCCGACGATCCCGGCACCGAGCACGTAGCGGCCCGGCAGCCCCTCGATCCACAACACCGCGGCGACGATGACCCCGAACAGGATCGTGGTGCCGAGGTCCGGTTGGGCCAGCGTGAGGATCGCGACCAGGCCGAGCAGCGGCAGCGCCGGCACGAGCAGGTGGTCGACCCGGTGGGGGTGTCCGTCGGCCGGCCGTTTGCGCTCGAGGACGTCCGCCAGCCACAGCAGGACCGCGAGCTTGGCGATCTCCGACGGCTGGAGCGTCAACGGGCCGACCGACAGCCACCGGGTCGAGCCGTACCGTTCGGTCCCGACGCCCGGCACGAGCAGCAGGGTCAACCCGATCAGCGCGACGCCGAGCAGCGGCCACGCGAGCCGACGCCAGATGCGGTGGTCGAGCGACGCCGCTACCCAGAACGCCGGGATCCCGACCAGCGCCCAGGTGAGCTGGCGACGCAGGATCGCGAAGGCATCTCCCGCCTCCGCGGCCGGCACGAAGCTGGCGGAGAAGCTCATCACCAGCCCGAGCACCACCAGGATCGAGGTGACGACCGTCAACGCGGTCCCGTCGGAGGTCCACGCTCCGGGCGCCCAGCGGTCACGCAGTCGCCCGAGGCGGCCTCGGCCCGTCGTCGCAGGGGCTCGGTCGGTCCGGCTCGGGCTCATCGCGACGCCTCGCTCATAGCGGGCCCACGCGGCTGACCCACTCGGCGTAGAAGACGCCCAGGCCGAGCGCGATCCCGATACCTGCCAGGATCCAGAAGCGCACGATGATCGTGGTCTCCTGCCACCCGAGCAGTTCGAAGTGGTGGTGGATCGGGGCCATCCGGAACAGCCGCTTGCCGGTAAGGCGGAACACGATGACCTGCAGGATCACCGACAGCGTCTCCATGACGAACAGCGCGCCCATCAGCACCAGTAACAGCTGGGTGTTGGTCGCGACCGACACGGCGGCCAGCAGACCACCGAGCGCGAGCGAGCCGGTGTCCCCCATGAAGATGCGGGCGGGGGGCGCGTTGTGCCAGAGGAACCCCGCGCACGCGGCGGTGACCGCGGCCACCACGATCGTGATGTCCAACGCGTCGGCGGCTTGCAGTCCGTAGTCGCCGGGGTTACGGAACTGCCAGAACGCGATGAGCGAGTACGCCCCGAACACCAACGTGCCGGAGCCGGCGGCGAGCCCGTCGAGCCCGTCGGTGAGGTTGACCGCGTTGCTCGCGCCGGTGAGGAGCAGGAAGATCCAGATCACGAACACCCAGGCCGGCACCTCGAACGCGAGGTCGCCGGCCAGGGAGATGTTGCGCGGGAGGCCGGCGTAGGTCGGCCCGATCCAGGCGAACAGCGCCGCGATCACGGCCTGCCCGACGAACTTGGTGGTCTTGTTCAACCCGAGGTTGCGGCGCCGCCGCAGCTTGATCAGGTCGTCGGCGAACCCGACCATCGCCATGCCGGTGAACGTCCCGAGGACGAGCAACCCGGCGATCGTCAGGTCGGCGCCGATGAGGTGGGCGGCGGCGTAGGCCAACAGGGCCGCGAGGACGATCGCCGCGCCACCCATCGTCGGTGTCCCGGCCTTCGACTGATGGCTCTGCGGCCCCTCCTCGCGGATCGGCTGCCCGAAACCGTGCTCGCGGAAGTAGCTGATGACGACCGGCGTGCCGAGCAGCGAGGCGAGCAACGCCACCGCACCGCCGAGGAGGACCGCGATCACGAGGGCACCTCGAACTGCTCGGCGACACGTTCGAGCCCCGCGACCCGCGAGGCCTTGACCAGCACCACATCGCCGGGCGCCGCCAGGGTGCGCACGGCTCGACTGGCCTCGGCGGCGTCCGCCGCAGCGACCACCTCGACGTCCCCGCTGGCCGCACCGTTGATGGTGTCGCTGGCCGCGCGGCCGACCCCGACCAGCACATCGACGCCGAGGTCCGCGCACGCCCGACCGATGCGTTCGTGCTCCGAGGCGGCGTTCGGGCCGATCTCGGCCATCTCACCCAGCACCGCGATCGTCCGGCCGGTGCGCTCGATCGCCACCAGGGTCTGCAGCGCGGCGACCACCGAGGTCGGGTTGGCGTTGTAGGCATCGTTGAGCACGGTGACGCCGTCGACGACCTTCACCTCGCCACGCCAGGGGCTGACGGTCGTCCCCGCCATCGCGGTGGCCGCGGCGTCCAGGTCGACGCCGAGGTGGCCCGCGACCGCCAGGGCGAACAGCGCGTTGGTGATCTGGTGCCGACCGGCGACCGGTAAGGACAGCTCGACCTCACCCCACGGGGTCACGGCCGTCGCGCTCGGACGGGCCAACCGGTCGAGACGGACCTCCCGGGCGTGGACGTCGGCCTCCGCGAGGTCCGTGGCGACGGTGATCGTGGACGGTGCGTTGGCCGCCATCGCGGCGACCCACGGATCGTCCAGGGCGAGCACGGCGACACCGTCGTGGCCGAGCGACTCGACCAGTTCGCCCTTGGCTCGCGCGATCGCCTCGATCGTGCCGAACACCTCCAGGTGGACGGCCGCGACCGCGGTGACCACGGCGACGTCGGGTGCGACCAGCGGCGCGAGGTCAGCGATGTCGCCGACGTGGCGTGCACCGATCTCCGCCACCAGGACCTGGGTCT
>SKNP01000304.1 GCA_007120485.1 Nitriliruptoraceae bacterium | reverse complement strand
TCGAGCCCTGGCGCGGAATCGAACCGCGGACCCCATCCTTACCATGGATGTGCTCTGCCGACTGAGCTACCAGGGCGGGCGCCGGCGCAGGGTAGCCAGGGGCTGCAGGTCCGTCGAACCGTGAGGGTCCTGACGTCGCTGCAGCCGCCTGATCCCTGCGGCTCGGGTGGAGGGAGCAGGATTCGAACCTGCGAAGGCGAAGCCGGCGGATTTACAGTCCGCTCCCTTTGGCCACTCGGGCATCCCTCCGGGAGTCAGCTCGAGAGCCGACGAAGGCGGGAGGGTAGGCAGCCCTGGTCGATGCCGGCAACTCGGCGGCCATGCGGGCACCTACCGCGCAGCCGTCGAGGTGCCGCGTCGCCGGCCCCGCAGGCCCCGAGGCCCCGAGGCCCCGCCCGGCTAGCCTCACCGGCGGACGACGGACGCCGCGGCCCGACCCGTCCCGGCGACGCACGCGTCGAACGCTGCGGCCCGGCCCACCGGACGCCGCACGTCGTCGGTGGCGCGCACGTCGCCGCCGGCTCCTGGGGCCGCCTGAACCTGTCCGTCGCTACACCTGACCCGTCCATCGAGCACGCACCACCAGGAGTTCCCCATGGCCGAAGCCAGCTTCGACATCGAGGTGGGCGTCGACCGCCAGGAGGTCGACAACGCCATCAACCAGGCCGCGAAGGAGGTCGGCACCCGGTTCGACTTCCGCGACACCGACACGATCATCGCCTGGTCGGGTGAGGAGGCGATCCAGGTCGAGTCCAACTCCGAGGATCGCGCCCGCGCCGCACTGGACGTCCTCAAGGACAAGTGCGTCAAGCGGAAGGTGTCGCTCAAGGCGCTCGACGTGCAGCCGGAACGGGAGGTCAGTGGCGGTCGCGTCCGCATCGACGTGCAACTGGTGACCACGATGCCCAGCGACCTGGCCAAGCAGATCGTCAAGGACATCAAGGCCACCAAGCTCAAGGTCACCCCCACCAACCAGGGCGACCGCATCCGGGTGGCCGGCAAGAAGCGCGACGATCTCCAGGAGATCCAGGCGATGGTCAACAGCAAGGACCACGACGCCCCGCTTCGCTTCACCAACTACCGCTGAGCGACACCTGGTCGCGTCGTCGGGCGCATGCGAACCGACGGTTGCGCCACGGAGGGCTCCGCCGCTCACGCGGCGGAGCCCTCCTCATCCGGCACGGTCGCGGACCGTGAGCCGATCAGTTCTGGAGCAGCGGCGCGATCACCAGGCTGACGATGGCCATCACGTTGATGAGGATGTTCATCGACGGACCCGAGGTGTCCTTGAGCGGGTCACCGACGGTGTCGCCGACCACGTTGGCGCTGTGCGCCTCCGAGCCCTTCCCACCGTGGTTGCCGGCCTCCACGTGCTTCTTGGCGTTGTCCCAGGCACCACCGGCGTTGGCCATCGTCAGCGCCAGCAGCACGGCGGCCAGCAGGGCACCACCGAGCATGCCGCCCAGCGCTTCCGCACCGAGACCGAACCCGATGATCACCGGCGACAGCACGGCGATCGAGGCGGGTAGGAGCATCCGCTTGGTCGCCGCCTTGGTGGCGATGTCGACGCAGCGCACGGCGTCCGGCTCCGCCTTGCCCTCGAGCAGGCCCGGGATCTCACGGAACTGGCGGCGGATCTCCTCGATCATCTCGAAGGCCGCACGACCGACGGAGTTCATCGTGATCGACGCCACCAGGAACGGCAGCACGCCACCGAGGAACATCCCGATCAGCACGTTCGGCTGCGAGATCGCCAGCGAGAAGTCGTCGATCCGCAGGCTGACGTCGGCGATGTAGGCGTTGATCAGGGTCAGCGCCGCCAGCGCCGCCGCACCGATCGCGAAGCCCTTGCCGATCGCGGCGGTGGTGTTGCCGACCTCGTCCAGCGAGTCGGTGATCCGGCGGGTCTCCGGGCCCATCGCGGACATCTCCGCGATCCCGCCCGCGTTGTCGGCGACCGGCCCGTAGGCGTCGATCGCCATGGTCATCGCGACGGTCGCGAGCATGCTGACCGCGGCGATGCCCACGCCGTAGAGCCCGCTCTGCCAGTTGGCGATGGCGATCATCCCGGCGATGGTGAACATCGGGACGACCACCGACTGCATCCCGGTGGACAGCCCGGAGATGATCACGGTCGCCGGTCCGGTCTCGCCGGAGCGAGCGATGTCACGGACCGGCTTGCCCGCGGTGTAGTACTCGGTCGACAGCCCGATGATGGTGCCGCCGACACCGCCCACCAGGACCGCGACCCACGTGCCGACACCGACGTCCAACCACGTCATCATCACCAACGACAGGACGATGAACCCACCGGTCGCACCGAAGGTGCCCAGACGCAGCGCCACCTGCGGCTGCATGCCGGACGCCAGCTTCACGATGACGATCGCGCCGATGGCGCACATCAGACCGAGCGAGCTCAGCAGCAGCGGCAGCGCCATCAAGCTCTCGGACGGGACCAGCGCACCGCCGACGTCCACCCCGGCTGCTTCGCCGGCCTCCACGACCAGCACGGTCGCCAGGGCGACGGTGGCGATCATGGCACCGCAGTAGGACTCGAAGATGTCGGAGCCCATACCGGCGACGTCGCCGACGTTGTCGCCGACGTTGTCGGCGATGACGCCCGGGTTGCGTGGGTCGTCCTCGGGGATGCCGGCCTCGACCTTGCCGACCAGGTCCGCGCCGACGTCAGCGCTCTTGGTGAAGATCCCGCCACCTACACGGTAGAACAGGGCCACGACGCCAGCTCCCATGGCGAAGCCGTGGATCTCCTCCGCGGTCTCCGGGTCGGTCCCGAAGAACACGTAGAGGATGCCCAGGCCGAGCAGCCCGAGGGAGGCCAGGACCAGCCCCATGACGGACCCGCCGTAGAAGGCGACCGTCAGCGCGGTGTTCATGCCCTTGTCGCGAGCGGCGGTGGTCGTGCGGACGTTGGCGCGCGTCGCGGCCATCATCCCCATGAACCCGGCCGCCGCCGACGCCACCGCACCGACGAGGAACGACGTCGCCGTCGTGAACCCGAGCGGTGACACGCCGAGCGCCACCGCGATGACCGCGACCGACAACGCGATGAGCTGGAGCTCACGCCGCATGAAGGTGGCGGCCCCGGCGCGGATCAGGTCCGCGATCTCGCTGGGGCGACCCTCGGCTGCCGGGTAGCGGACCATGGCGCGGTACATCACGAACGCCGCGACCAAGCCGATCGCCCCCGCGATCGGTGGTATCAAGATGATGTTGTCCACGACAGCCTCCGAGCACGCAGCAAGAAGGCGGGGTTCCCCCGCCTCGACCGCGCGAGAAGGTAGTGCAGCCACCGGATGGCTCAAAGCTGGCGCACGGGGATGCGCGCCGCGCAGTAGCGTCGCCAGCCATGGTCGACCGACGAACGAACCGCGACGGAGGTGATGGTTGCCCGAGGGTCACACGATCCATCGCCTCGCCCGCGACCACGCCGCGTGGCTGGCGGGCGCACGTGTTGCCGTCACCTCGCCGCAGGGCAGGTTCGGCGACGGCGCCGCCCGGCTCGACGGATCCGTCCTCGAGCGCACCGATGCCCACGGCAAGCATCTGTTCCACCACTACCTCGACGGCCAGACGGTCCACATCCACCTCGGGCTGTTCGGGCGCTTCTTCACCCACGAGGGACCGCCGCCGCAACCTCGCGACACGGTCCGCTACCGCGTGACGGGCAACGGCACGACGATCGACCTGGTCGGGGCGACGGCGTGCGAACTGCTCGACCCCGATCAGGTCGACGCGCTCACCGCTCGGCTCGGGCCGGACCCGATCCGCGAGGACGCTGACCCCGAACCCGCGTACGCCGCGCTCCAACGGCGCTCCGTAGGCATCGGGCGCGCACTGCTCGACCAACGGGTCCTCGCGGGTATCGGCAACGTCTTCCGTGCGGAGGTGCTGTTCGTGCATGGCATCCACCCGGAGACGCCGGCCCGGGCGCTGACCCGCGAGCAGTGGGACGGGATCTGGGGCACCCTGGTGACCTGGTTGCGTCGTGGGGTCCGCTCGGGCCGCATCGTCACGATGGAGCCGGACGAGCTCGGCAAGCCACGCGGGCGCATGCGTCGCGACGAAGCCACCTACGTCTACCGCCGTGAGCGGTGCCTGCGGTGCGCGACCGAGATCCGTCGATGGGACCTCGGGGGACGCTGGTCCTACGCGTGCGAGACGTGCCAACCACCGCCCCGAGGACCACGATGACCGCTGCCGCTGCTGCCAGCCCTCCCGAGGGTGAGGTCCCGACCGTCTGGCGTCGGTTCGCGCTCGCGGTGGTCCTGCTGCGCTTCGCGATCCCCCTCGCGGCGATCCCGGCGATCCCGTTCCTGATCCGCAGCGACACCGCCCTGCTCGTGCTGCTCCGGCCACAGAAGGAGTTCCTGCTGGTCGGCGGGGCACAGACACGGGTGGTGGGCGATCCGGGGTTCCTGCTGCTCTTCCTCGCCTACCTGCCGCTGGGGATCCTGGCGGTCTCCGCCTTCTTCCTGGCGGGGCGGGCCTACCGGTCGGCGCTGGCCGAGGGCAACGGCCCGAACTGGCTCCACCGGGCCATCCCACCCAAACAGCTGGAGCTGGGCCGACGGGTGCTCGCCCGCCG
>SKNP01000080.1 GCA_007120485.1 Nitriliruptoraceae bacterium | reverse complement strand
TCGATGTTACGCTGTTCTCGGAATCCGCGATCCGATCCACACCGTCACCGAGAGGCCCCCACCGTGTCGGCAACCTGCACCGCCCACACCGAGCACGACCACGTCCACGCCCCCGATTGCGGCCACGTCGCGGTCGAGCACGACGGGCACGTCGACTACCTGCACGACGGCCACGCCCACACCCCTCACGCCGACCACTACGACGAGTGCACGCTCGATGAGGTGCACGTGATCGCTGCACCGCACGATCACACCCATGGCCCCGACTGCGGGCACGAGACGCTCGAGCACGGCGACCACGTCGACTACGTCCACGAAGGTCACCGCCACGCCGCTCATGGCGACCACTACGACGAGCACTGACCGCGACCTGACCGCGGCGACCCGGCTCCCGAGGTCGCCCAACGTCCGTGACGGCCCGCCGATCCGGCGGGCCGTCACGCGTCGTACGGAGGTAGCGTCCACCACGCCCCCGGAGGAGCCGCCACGTGCAGGTCGAGCAGGACGGGCGTCCCGCTGACCACCGCCGTGACGTGGGCGGGGCGGCTGAGCGCGGTCATCGCCGCATCCCCACCGTGCTGGTACTCCTGCTCGCCACGGTCGGCCTGGCCGCGTGGTGGTGGCTCGAGACCGACCGGCCCGGACCCGACTGGCTGACCGGCCCGCCACCGGGGCTGGAACTACCCACCGACGGCGAGGTCGCCGCCCACCACCTCGACGACGGCACCCCGGTGTTCATCAGCCACCTCGATGGCGAGGTCACGGTGCTCGACGCCCGCCTGCCTGGCCCCGGGCCGGAGGCGGACGGGCGGCTGCGACGTCTGGTCGGCTACTGCCCGTCGAGCGGCGGGTTCGAGGAACCGGCGCACGGTTCGATGTTCGGTCGTGACGGTCGCTGGAACGGTGGGCCCGCACCCGGCAGCCTGGCGATCCACCCGCACCGGCAGGCCGACGAACGGGCCGTCGTCACGGACGGTCCCGTCGAGCGCGACCGGCCGGGCCGCAGCACGACCACCACGCGCCCACAGCCGACCGGACCGAACTGCACGGATAGCCCCCAGCGGACCTTGCAGGTCCACCGCCCCGATGATCCGGCGTCCCTGACGGACATCGAGGAGGGGACCTGGCGGTGGGTCGACCTCAGGTTCGAGCCGACCGATGCGGTTGGGGGCAACGGCGCCGACGAGGCCGACGGCTCCGACGTGACCGACAATGCCAACCGCACCGATCGCCACCTCCGCGCATGCGACGACCAGGGATGCGACGGATCGTTCCGTCTGACGTCGCCGTGGACGCCCGAACCGGGCCCCGCCCTGGTGCGACGGGACGCCGCGGACGAGCTCGAGGTCCTGCTCCCGGTCGATCCGACGCCGGCCGGCTGACCCCGCGTGACCGGGTGGTCCGGCACGCACCCATCGGGCACGACACCGGTCGGGCACGGCACCCATCGGGCACGGCACCCATCGGGCACGACACCGGCCGGGCACGACACCGGTCAGGCACGACACCGGCCGGGCACGACGTCCATCCGGCACCGCGATGATCGAGCCAACCCCTCCAGACCCAGCACCTCACGACCCCGCGGTCGGCGCGTGGCAAAGTTATAGGAACAATTGTCGGAACCGTTCCTATTTAGTGCTAGGGTGTCGCCTCCAAACCGTCCGGAGGTGCCTGTGCCCACGACCAACGCTCCCCCCGCCCGGGAGGTCCACGACGCGCTGATCGTCGGCGCAGGGCCCGCGGGATTGGGGGTCGCCGCCCACCTCGCCCGCATCGGCATCGACGCCACGGTCGTCGACCGCGACGGGATCGGTGCGTCGTTCCTGCGCTGGCCCGAGGGGATGCGCCTGATCACGCCGTCGTTCACCGGCAACCAGTTCGGCGCGGTCGACCTCAACGCCATCACCCCGGACACCTCCCCGGCGTTGTCTCTGCTCGAGGAGCACCCCACCGGCGAGCAGTACGCCCGCTACCTGCAGATGGTCGCCAAGCTCGAGGAGCTGGACGTCCGCGAGGACGTCGCCGTCACCGATGTCCGCCCATCGGCCGAACACGGCGTCGACGACCCGGACCTGCTGGCCGTCGAGGTGGGCACCGACGGCCCGTGGTGGGCTCGCACGGTGGTCTGGGCGGCCGGCGAGTTCGCCTACCCGCGCACGGGCGGGTTCCCCGGCGCCGAGCGCTGCATCCCCACCGTGGACGTGCGGTCCTGGCCGACCTACCCCGGCGAGCACGTGACCGTCATCGGTGGGTACGAGTCCGGGATCGACGCCGCGGTGAACCTCGTCGCCGACGGCCGCCAGGTGACCGTCCTCGACCGCGAGGCGCCCTGGCTCGAGGTCGACCCGGACCCGTCCCGCACCCTGTCGCCCTACACCCGCGGTCGACTCCGCGAGGCGGAGCTGACCGACCGGCTGACGCTGCTCGCCGACGCCGAGGTCACCGGGGTGACCGCGGTCGACCAGGGCTACGCGGTCGACACGGCCGACGGCCGCCGGGTCGTCAGCGACGCTCCCCCGCTGCTGGCGATCGGCTTCGAGGGGTCGTTGACCCAGGTCCGCCGCCGGTTCGCGTTCACCGAACACGGCCACGTCGAACTCACCGAGACCGCCGACGAGTCCACCGTGGTGCCCGGGCTCTACCTCGCCGGGCCCATGCTCGCGCACCGCGAGGCGATCTTCTGCTTCATCTACAAGTTCCGCCAGCGAGCGGCGATCGTGGCCGCGGACATCGCCAGGCGGCTTGGCGTCGACCCGTCGCCGCTGGAAGCGCTCCGCGAGCAGGGCTTCTACCTCGACGACCTCACCTGTTGCGACGACTGCGCCTGCTGATGCGACGATCACGGAGCACCGAACCCACCGCCACCCGTCCGACGGTCGTGCTGATCGGCCCGGAGTCGGCCGGCAAGTCGACCCTCGCCGCGGCGCTGACGCACGTCCGGTCGCGGGCACAGAACGTGGCCGGCTCGACGCTGGCCGTCGAGCGCTACGACGCGGACGACCGCATCTACCTCGACACCCCCGGGGTGGTCCACGGCATCGACACGACGAGCGGTCGGCTGGGGTTGGAGCTGCTCGATCCGCCGACCGACGGCTCGGACGCGACCGACGGCGAGGACGTAGCCGACGGCGAGGACGTGACCGACGGCGGCAAGCCGTCCGATCGCGACGCCGTCGATGCCGACACGGTCGTGCTGGTGGTGGTGCGGGCGACGCACCTCGACGACGAGCTCGACCACCTGCTGCCGGTCGTCCGGGGGCGCCGAGGTGTCGTCGCCGTCACCGGCTGGGACCGGGTCGAGAACACGCTCGCCGCGCGGCGAGCGGTCGACGCCCTGGCCGCGGCGATCGGCGTGCCGTTCGTCGCGATGGACGCTCGAGCTCCCGGCCCGGCGCTCGACGACCTGCGCGTCGCGCTCGACGAGCCCGGCACCTTCACCCGCGGTCCGGTGCTGGTGCGAGCCGGCTGGCGTATCGAACCGCCGCCGACGCTGCTCGAGCATCCACGGCTGGGACCGCCCGTGGGCCTCGCGCTGCTGCTCACGCCGGCGGTCGCCGCGGTGTGGACGGCGATCGTCCTGGCTGGCTGGGTCGAACCGTACGTCGAGGGGTTCGCCGCTCCCGTAGCGGTGTGGTCGGACGGACTGGTCTGGCCCCTCGATGAGGTGGTCGCGGGGGACTACGGCCTGGTGACCATGGGGCCGCTGCTGCTGGTGTGGGCGCTGCCGGTCGTGGTCGTCCTGGCGCTGCTGCTCGGCGTCTGGCGCTCCAGCGGGCTGCTCGACCGGCTGACCACCGCCGTCCACCCGTGGGTGCGACCCTTCGGTCTGACCGGCCGGGACCTGACCCGGATCGTCGCCGGGCACGGCTGCAACGTGCCCGCGGTGATCTCCACCCGGTCGTGCTCCGGCTGTACCCGTGACGCGACGGTGGGCGCGATCGCGTTCGGCGCCGCCTGTTCGTACCAGCTCGCGGCGACCCTGGGCGTCCTCACCGCCGCGCAGGCGCCCGGGCTGCTCGCGCCGTACCTGCTCGCCCTGCTCGGCGGCGCGCTCGCCCACGCGCGACTGCTGGCCCGAGCCAGCGGCGTGGACCCGGCGGCGCTCGACCTCCACCTGCTGCGCGGCCGCGCGTTCCTGAGCCGCCCCACCTGGTCGGAGACCTGGCACGAAGCACGCTCGACCCTGTCCCACGTGACCCTGCGGGCGCTGCCGATCTTCGGCGCGATCACGGTGGTTGCGTCGCTGCTCGCCGCGGTGGGCGCGGTGGATGTGGCGGCGCGAGCGCTCGGGCCGGTCCTCGCCGTGCTCCGGCTGCCCGCGGAGGCCGCCCTGCCGGTCGCGCTGGCATCGGTCCGCAAGGACGGGCTGCTGCTCCTCGCCGAGCCCGGCACCGTCGCACAGCTGGACGGACCCCAGCTGGTAGCCGCGCTCCTGCTGGCCGGCGCCCTGGTGCCCTGCCTGGTGACCGCCGCCACGATCTGGCGCGAACGTGGGACGCGGATCGCCGGTCGGCTCCTGGTCCGGCAGGCCCTCGGGGCGCTGCTGCTGGCCGGCGCGGTCAGCTGGCTGGGATGGATCTGGTTGCAGGTGTGGTCGTGAGCGCGG